>NZ_KV802684.1:22044-40798 GCF_001810785.1 Streptococcus sp. HMSC073F11 | reverse complement strand
GTTTGCTCTTTGATTTTCATTGAGTATTAGAACATACATGGAGGTCGTCATGGATAATATCATCGATGTGTCAATTCCCGTTGCAGAAGTGGTGGACAAGCATCCAGAAGTCTTGGAAATTCTAGTGGAGCTGGGTTTTAAACCTCTAGCCAATCCCTTGATGCGCAATACTGTCGGTCGCAAAGTATCGCTTAAGCAAGGTTCTAAGCTTGAAGGAACTCCTATGGACAAGATTGTCCGCACGCTGGAAGCAAATGGCTACGAAGTGATTGGATTAGACTAATGACAGATGAACAGATTCATATCCTGCGGGATATTTTGTTAGAATTGCACAATGGTGCCTCTCCTGAGTCAGTTCAGGAGCGTTTTGATGCGACCTTTACAGGTGTGTCAGCCATCGAGATTTCCCTCATGGAGCACGAGCTGATGAACTCAGACTCAGGTGTCACCTTTGAAGATGTCATGGAACTCTGCGATGTCCATGCCAATCTTTTTAAAAACGCTGTTAAGGGTGTCGAAGTAGAGGATACCGAGCATCCTGGCCACCCCGTTCGCGTCTTTAAGGATGAAAATCTGGCTCTTCGTGCAGCCTTGATTCGCATTCGGAGATTGTTAGATACCTATGAGTCTATGGAAGACGAGGAAATGCTTGCGGAGATGCGCAAGGGCTTGGTCCGTCAAATGGGGCTTTTGGGGCAATTTGACATCCACTACCAGCGCAAGGAAGAGCTCTTCTTTCCCATCATGGAGCGCTATGGTCACGATTCACCTCCCAAAGTTATGTGGGGAGTGGATGACCAGATCAGGGAACTCTTTCAGATAGCTCTAACGACAGCCAAAGCACTACCAGAAGTGTCGATTAGAAGTGTAAAGGAAGCTTTTGAAGCTTTTGCGACAGAGTTTGAAAGTATGATTTTCAAGGAAGAGTCCATCCTCCTCATGATTCTCCTTGAGTCGTTCACCCAGGATGACTGGATTCAGATTGCGGAGGAGAGCGATGCCTACGGCTATGCCATCATTCGTCCGTCCGAGAAATGGGTGCCTGAGCGACAGAGCTTTGTTGAGGAAAAGAGTGCAGAGGAGCCCGTGCAACTAGACACGGCAGAAGGTCAAGTTCAGCAAGTTATCGATACACCAGAAGGCCAGTTCACCATTACCTTTACCCCTAAGGAAAAGGAAGCAGTGCTGGACCGTCATAGCCAACAGGCTTTTGGCAATGGCTATCTCTCAGTCGAGCAGGCCAACCTCATCCTCAATCACCTCCCTATGGAGATTACCTTTGTCAATAAAGACGACATTTTCCAGTATTACAATGACAATGCGCCAGCTGATGAGATGATTTTCAAACGGACGCCGTCCCAAGTCGGGCGTAATGTAGAACTCTGCCATCCGCCTAAGTACCTAGACAAGGTGAAGGCCGTTATGAAAGGTCTTCGTGAAGGTAAAAAAGACAAGTATGAAATGTGGTTCAAGTCGGAGTCGCGAGGCAAGTTTGTCCACATCACCTATGCTGCAGTACACGATGAGAACGGGGAATTTCAAGGAGTCCTAGAGTATGTTCAGGATATCCAGCCTTACCGTGAGATTGATACGGACTACTTCCGTGGATTAGAATAAGGAGAATCAATGAGTTACGAACAAGAATTTATGAAGGAATTTGAGGCCTGGGTGAACACCCAGATCATGATCAACGACATGGCGCATAAGGAAAGTCAGAAGGTTTACGAAGAAGACCAAGACGAGCGTGCCAAAGATGCCATGATTCGCTACGAAAGCCGCTTGGATGCTTATCAGTTCTTGCTTGGTAAGTTTGAAAATTTCAAAGCAGGCAAGGGATTTCATGATTTGCCAGAAGGATTGTTTGGCGAGAGAAATTATTAATCGTTGTAAATCAAAAAGTGCGTATGAACGCACTTTTTCTGTTTATACGTGATGTGTGTGTTTGGTAATCCATTGTTCCATTTTAATATGCAACCAGAATGAATAGATGCCCAAAGTGATGATGGTGAGCAAGAACCACTTGATCCAGTTCCCGAATAATTGAGAACCTGTTCCGTCAAAATAGAGGCGACGCCCATCGATGACAGTGTGATTGACTTTCCAGTTTTGCATCATACAAACTGCCCAAGGCGTAGCGATTCCAATAGTAAAAACTATGATAAGCATGGCTAGGATAGCATATCCAACGTAGCTCAAAAGACCACCATCAAAGTAACTTTCATTATTCATATTCTTCTCCTTATCAGCTTTTTACGTGAATTAGTCTTGCACATTACTGCATGTTTTATCAAGAAGTTGAATCATTGTCAAATTAGATTGAAAGAAAAAACGGCTAGATTTTTAGGAGCAATCTCGTTTCCTTTCTTGATTTTTTCCCAAAATCTTGATAGAATATCTTTATTAAATCCTTGTCAGAACAGGGATTTTTTATTGAAAGGATTTTATCATGTCAAAGAAACTCCAACGGAAAAAACAATTACGAAACAGCCTTCGTCGTTCAGGTGCATTTTCAAGTACGGTGACCAAGGTTGTCGAAGAAACAAAAAAAGTTGTGAAACATGCAGAAAAATCTGCTAGCGAAGCAGGGAAAGTTGTCTCTAAAAAAGTGGAACAAGCAGTAGAAGCAACTAAAGAGCAAGCTCAAAAAGTTACAAGCTCTGTAGAAGAATTCGCAGCCAACCTAGGTGGACTTTCAGTCGACCGTGCCAAGACTTTCTACGATGAAGGAATCAAGTCTACTACTGATTTCAAAAATTGGACAGAAAAAGAACTCCTTGCCTTAAAAGGAATCGGTCCAGCTACCATCAAGAAATTAAAAGAAAACGGCATCAAGTTCAAGTAATCTTTCTTGCCCCTTGCATTTCCGTCAAAAACTTGTTAAAATAAAGCCATTAGAGGTGTTTTGAGTCCCACATTTTACAGAAAGTGGCGGTGTTGAGAAGTCCACAAATGTGTCGAAACTGGTTGCTAATGGATGAAAAATTGAAATAAAAGTGTCTTTTTGTTTTAAAGACGAGAGTTGCGGGCTCTGCCCGAAATTGGGTGGTACCGCGGATAAACACATTCGTCCCTGTCATGGATATGGCAGGGCTTTTCTTTTTTTGCGTCTTAGTCAAAGGAGGTTGTTATGAAGCAATCTTTTAAAACAAGTAAGCTCTACTATGGCTTTCCTATCTTCATTTTGGGATATCAGGATCAGAATTTTGGGCACAATATTACGACCTGTAGCTCCTCTTATAGCTTGGGAGATTGGCTAGTCATAGGTGTTGGTGCTGAGGAAAATGCGGCTGAGCAAATCAAGCATTTCCAGAAGTTTACTGTGAACATACCTGATGAAAACCTCATGCTCGAAATGGAGCAGGCTGGTTTTATTAGCCATCGAGAAAAGTTGGGACACTTGGGGCTAGACTATGAGATTTCTGAACAGACTCAGGCACCGATTTTAAAGGCCTGTCCAGTCGTATTGGACTGTCAGGTAGATAGGATTATCGAGGAAGACGGCATCTGCCATATCTTTGCCAAGATTCTCGAGCGACTTGCTGATCCTGAGCTCTTGGATGACAAGGGGCATTTTAAAAATGACCGTTTTTCGCCAACTTACTTTATGGGGGACGGCCACCAGCGCGTTTATCGTTATTTAGATGATCGTGTCGACCCTATGGGGAACTTCATCAAGAAAGCGAGGAGGAAGGATGGCAAGAGTAACATTACCTGAGCGAATCGAAACGGAGCGACTGGTCTTGCGAGTCCGCACAGTGGCGGATGCTGAGGATATATTTGACTATGCCAGTCTTCCAGAAGTTTCTTATCCCGCTGGTTTTCCACCCGTCAAGATCTTGGAAGATGAGATTTATTATCTGGAGCACATTCTTCCCGAACGCAATGAAAAGGACAATCTCCCAGCTGGTTATGGCATTGTGGTCAAAGGAACTGATACAATCATCGGCTCTGTTGATTTTCCTCATCGACACGAAGACGACGTGCTGGAGATTGGCTATACCTTGCACCCAAACTATTGGGGTCTAGGTTATGTTCCAGAGGCGGCACGTGCCTTGATTGACCTAGCTTTTAAAGAACTTGATCTTCACAAGATTGAACTGACTTGCTTTGGGTATAACCTTCAAAGTCAACGAGTTGCAGAGAAACTTGGCTTTACCCTCGAAGCCCGCATCCGGGACAGAACGGATGTTCAAGGAAACCGCTGTGACAGTCTGATATATGGCTTGCTGAGGAGTGAGTGGGAAATTTAGTAATGAAAAGAGATGAATAATGGCAAAAAAAGAAGTAAATACTGATTTATGGGTTCATGAACTTTTAAAAGAAGCAGGAATCCGTGAAAATTTTGATGCGCAGGGAAGTAATGTTAAAGAGATTAATGAAGCACTGAAGACTGCTTCGAAAAAAGGGACTGGAAATTCAGGCTTCCCAGAATACGTTGGAATTGTTAAAGACTTCTTAATCATTATTGAAGATAAACCTGGATTATCAAAACATATCAATTATACAGATGATGATTTGATTGCTGATGATGTCAAATCAAATACAGACTATGCAGTAAACGGAGCGGTCTTTTATGCTAAACATTTAGCAGATAAGGTTAGTTACAAAAAAATCATTGCTGTTGGAATTAGTGGCAATGAAAAAAAACATCGCATTACTCCTGTTTTTGTAAATGAACGTGGTGAATATTTTGAACTTGCGGATATTGAGACCCTTATTTCCTTTTCAATAGATAATATTGATGAGTATTACGTAAAAGAGATTCTTCAAGAAGAAACCAATTTTGAAAAAGAAACTGCTGAAATTTTAAAAGATGCCGCGACTTTACACAATGATTTGAGAAATTACGGCAATATTGAGGAAAAGAACAAACCTCTGATTGTTTCAGGAATTCTGTTAGCATTGAGAGAAACGGAGCATGGAAACTTCTCTCTGGAAAGTTTAACTGGAGATACTGTAAAAACAGACGGCTCAAAGATTTATACTGCCATCAAGTCTAACCTTCAGCGCGCTAATGTGTCTCCTGAAGTAAAAAAAGATAAACTACTTAGTCAGTTTGCTATCATTAGAGACGATGTGAAAATTAATGAAAAAAATGCTAATCTAGGTAAAACACCTATCAAACATTTCACAGAATTTCTTTATAAGAGTATTTATCAAAGTTTAAGATATAACAGTTCTGCTGAAGATTATCTAGGTCGTTTTTACGGAGAATTCATGTCTTACTCTGGAGGAGATGGCCAGAACTTAGGCATTGTTTTAACACCAAAGCATATCACGGAACTGTTTTGTGATTTGGTTGATTTGAAACCGACGGATAAGGTTTTTGATCCGACTTGCGGTACAGCAGGCTTCCTAATCGCTGCTATGCATGATATGTTAACAAAAGCAGAAAATGATTCTCAACGTGACCAAATTCGGAAACATCAGCTCTTCGGGATTGAAGAACAATCTTATATGTTTACAATTGCTACGACGAATATGATATTACGAGGTGATGGGAAAAGTAACCTTGAAAACCAAGACTTTCTACGCCAAAATCCTAGTAAGCTTCAGCTAAAACAATGCAACGTTGGTATGATGAATCCGCCATATTCAATGGGTTCGACAGCCAATACAGATCTGTATGAAATCAACTTTACAGAACACCTGTTAAATTCTTTAGTTGAAGGTGCTAAGGCGGTTGTCATCGTTCCTCAGTCCACCTTTACAGGGAAGACCAAGTTTGAAAAAGAAACTAAACAAAATATTTTAAAACACCATACTTTAGAAGGTGTTATTACACTTAATAAAAATACCTTTTATGGCGTGGGAACAAACCCTTGTATTGCAGTATTTACAGCTGGTATACCGCATCGTCCGGAAAAAGAATGCAAATTTATCAACTTTGAAAATGATGGTTTTGAAGTCTCTAAACACATCGGTCTAGTTGAAACAGCTACGGCTAAAGATAAAAAACAACACTTGCTTGATGTCTGGTTTGATCGCACTGAAGCAGAAACTAAGTTCTGTGTTCAAACAACGATTGAAGCTGATGATGAGTGGCTCCACTCTTTCTATTACTTTAATGATGAAATTCCTTCTGAGGAAGATTTTCAAAAGACCATTGCAGATTATCTAACTTTTGAAGTCAATATGATTACTCATGGACGAGGTTATCTTTTCGGAATAGAAGAGAAAGAGAATTACCAAGAAATTACCGATATTGAGGAACTTCCGATGGTAGCGGAAAAAGGTGACGATTATGAATGAAATTTCTAATTTTGTCCTATATACGACACCTAATGGTGATGTTAATTTAGATATTCTATTACAAGATGAAAATCTTTGGTTGACACAAAAAGGGATTTCTGAGTTATTCGGAGTTTCTAAATCAACGGTTAGTCACCATTTATCAAATATTTATAGTGATGGCGAGTTAGACAAGCTGGCAACTGTTCGAAAATTTCGAACAGTTCAAAAAGAGGGTAGTAGAGCGGTTCAGCGCGAATTGGAGTATTACAATCTTGATGCCATTATATCAGTTGGTTATCGCGTCAATTCAACAAAGGCGACACAATTTCGAATTTGGGCAACTAATACTTTAAAAGAATTTATTATTAAGGGGTTCGTACTTGATGATGAGCGTCTTAAACAGGGACAAACGGTCTTTGGTCAAGATTACTTCCGTGAACTCTTAGAGCGAATCCGTTCCATCCGTGCCAGTGAACGCCGTATTTATCAGCAAATAACCGATATTTTTGCGGAATGCGCTATTGACTACGATAGAAATTCTGAAATCACTAAGAATTTCTATGCCATGGTGCAGAACAAGTTTCATTTTGCTATTACAGGTAATACCGCTACTGAGATCATTTATCATAAGGCAGACGCTGATAAGAAACAAATGGGATTAACGACTTGGAAGAATGCACCAGATGGCCGAGTACTGAAATCGGATGTAACAGTTGCTAAGAATTATTTGCAAGAAAGCGAAATCCGTCAGCTAGAGCGTACCGTAACCTCTTACTTCGACTATATTGAAGGTTTGGTTGAACGCCGTAATACCTTTACCATGCAATCTTTGGCGGAAAGTATTGACCGCTTCCTTTCTTTTAATGAATATGAAATTCTAGAAGGAAAAGGATCTATTTCTAAAAAACAGGCAGACGAGAAAGCCAGTCAAGAATATGAGAAGTTCAACCGTACCCAGAAAATCGTATCGGATTTTGACAAGCAAATCAAAAAACTAATGGCAGGTGACAAAGATGAGTAAGTTAAAATTGACGGATGTGGAGTGGGGAGAGTTTAAAGTAAAAGATATTTTTGAAGTAACTAATTCAAAACCTTACCATAAAAATAATCTTAAAATCACTAAAAAGGGTATACCATATATTACAAGAACATCTTTTAACAATGGCTTAGAGGAAATAGTTGAAAATATAAATGTTCATAAAAATCCTAAAAATACTATAAGTCTCGGAGCTGAAAATGCAGATTTCTTTTACCAGTCAGTGGAGTATATTACTGGAAATAAAATGTATATTATCCAAAATGATAATATTTCCAAAAACGTAGGGATATTTTTGGTTCAATCTTTTAGAAATAGTATAAAAGACTGTGGTTTTGGATATGGAAAAGGTCTGACAGGAACTAGATTCAAAGAAAGAATCGTAATTTTGCCGATGGATTCCCAAGGTCAGCCTAACTGGCAGTTCATGGAAGATTACATCAAGCAGGAACAGAAGCAACAAGTTCAGAAAATCATTGATTATTATGAGCGTAAATTGGTTGAGCTAGCTGGAGATGTGGCAGGACTAGACAAGGTAGAATGGAAAACATTTCGTTTCACTGAAGTTTTTCAAGAAATTCAAAGAGGAAAACGTCTGACAAAAGCTAATCAGACAGATGGTCCTAAACCTTATATTTCCTCAACTTCCGAAAACAATGGTGTAGATGCCTTTATTGGAAATGAAACAGGAGTTCGGAAATTTGAAGATGTCCTCACTCTTGCCAATAGCGGAAGTGTCGGTTCCACTTTTTATCAGCAATTTGAGTTTGTGGCTAGTGATCACGTAACAGCTTTAAAGTCTGAGAATGCAGACAAATACGCTTATCTATTTTTATCTACCGTTGTTAAACGCTTAGAAGAAAAATATTCTTTTAACAGAGAGATTAACGACACCCGTATAAAAAGAGAAAAACTCATTCTTCCAGTTGATAAAGAAGGTAACCCTAATTTCCAATATATGTCTGACTTTGTGAAAAAATTAGAACTGGATAAAGCCCAAGAAGTGCTCGAATATATATATATATATCAGAGTGAAGAACATTCTTGAAGAAAAAGTTTGTGAAATTTCTTGGAAAGATTTCTGG
Organism: Streptococcus sp. HMSC073F11; assembly: GCF_001810785.1. Classification (GTDB taxonomy): domain Bacteria; phylum Bacillota; class Bacilli; order Lactobacillales; family Streptococcaceae; genus Streptococcus. Next base: position 32,443 of record NZ_KV802684.1, on the reverse strand, counting down.
ATTGAGGATGTTTGTGAGATTAAATCAGGCGTTCGTTTGACAAAAGCAAATCAAGAAATTGGATTGAGACCATTTGTAGGTGCTAGCGATAGTGATAATGGAGTTACAGCTTTTGTATCTAATACAAATAAAAGTCTTGATGCAAATGTACTCGGTGTAAATTACAATGGTAGTGTTGTTGAAAATTTCTATCATCCCTACGAAGCCATTTTTTCTGATGATGTCAAACGTTTGAAATGGAAGGACGAGATATACGGAAACAAATATACCTACCTTTTCTTGAAACAAATGATTTTGTCGCAAAAAATCAAGTATGCCTATGGTTATAAATTCAATGGCGAACGCATGAAACGTCAAAAGATTATGTTGCCAGTTACTAAAACTGGATTGCCAGATTATGACTATATGACTTCTTATATGAAAAAACAAGAATTAGAACAAATTTTTAAGATATTGAACTACTTAAACAAGGAGAACACACATGTCTAAAGAACTTTCACCTAAATACAATCCAGCTGAGGTTGAGGCTGGTCGTTACCAAAAATGGCTTGATGCAGATGTTTTCAAGCCTTCTGGCGATAAAAAGGCTAAGCCTTATTCAATCGTAATTCCACCACCAAACGTAACTGGGAAACTCCACCTTGGTCACGCTTGGGATACGACTCTGCAAGATATTATCATCCGTCAAAAACGCATGCAAGGTTTTGATACGCTTTGGCTTCCTGGTATGGACCATGCTGGGATTGCCACTCAAGCTAAAGTAGAAGCCCGTTTGGCTGAGGACGGCATCTCTCGTTATGACCTCGGTCGTGAGAAATTCCTCGATAAGGTTTGGGAATGGAAAGACGAGTATGCCACTACCATCAAGGAACAATGGGGGAAGATGGGGCTCTCTGTAGACTATTCTCGTGAGCGTTTCACCCTTGACGAAGGGTTATCAAAAGCGGTTCGTAAGGTCTTTGTAGAGCTTTACAAGAAGGGCTGGATCTACCGTGGTGAATTTATCATCAACTGGGATCCGAAAGCTCGTACAGCCCTTTCTGATATCGAGGTTATTCACAAGGATGTGGAAGGTGCCTTCTACCACATGAACTACATGTTGGAAGATGGTTCACGTGCCCTTGAAGTAGCAACAACTCGTCCTGAAACCATGTTTGGGGATACTGCCGTAGCGGTTAACCCAAATGATGACCGTTATAAAGACTTGATTGGTCAAAATGTTATCTTGCCAATCTTGAACAAGCCAATTCCAATAGTTGGGGACGAACACGCAGATCCTGAATTTGGTACCGGTGTGGTTAAAATCACTCCTGCCCACGACCCTAATGACTTCTTGGTTGGTCAACGTCATAACTTGCCACAAGTCAACGTTATGAACGATGATGGTACCATGAATGAATTGGCTGGTGAATTCAATGGCATGGACCGCTTTGAAGCTCGTAAGGCTGTTATCAAGAAGTTAGAAGAAATTGGTGCCCTTGTTAAGATTGAGAAGATGACCCACTCAGTTGGTCACTCAGAGCGTACAGGGGTTATGGTTGAGCCACGTTTGTCTACACAATGGTTCGTCAAGATGGACCAATTGGCTAAAAATGCCATTGCCAACCAAGATACAGAAGACAAGGTTGAATTCTACCCACCTCGTTTCAACGATACCTTCCTTCAATGGATGGAAAATGTCCATGACTGGGTAATCTCTCGTCAGCTCTGGTGGGGGCACCAAATCCCTGCTTGGTACAATGCTGAGGGTGAAATGTACGTCGGTGAAGAAGCACCAGAAGGTGACGGATGGACTCAGGACGAAGACGTCTTGGATACTTGGTTCAGTTCTGCCCTTTGGCCATTCTCAACCATGGGCTGGCCTGATGTCGACTCAGAAGACTTCAAACGTTACTTCCCAACTTCAACCTTGGTAACAGGTTACGACATCATCTTCTTCTGGGTGTCTCGTATGATCTTCCAATCCTTGGAATTCACTGGCCGTCAGCCATTCCAAAACGTTCTTATCCATGGTCTCATTCGTGACGAGCAAGGACGCAAGATGTCAAAATCTCTCGGTAACGGGATTGACCCGATGGATGTTATCGAGAAATACGGTGCCGATGCCCTTCGTTGGTTCCTTTCAAACGGTTCAGCACCAGGGCAAGACGTGCGCTTCTCTTACGAGAAAATGGATGCTTCTTGGAACTTCATTAACAAGATCTGGAACATCTCTCGCTACATCCTCATGAACAATGAAGGATTGACCCTTGAGCAAGCAACGGTTAATGTCGAAAAAGTTGCCAATAAGGAAGCTGGAAATGTCACAGACCGCTGGATTCTCCACAACCTCAATGAAACGATCGGCAAAGTTACTGAAAACTTTGACAAGTTTGAGTTTGGTGTGGCTGGACACATCCTCTACAACTTCATCTGGGACGAGTTTGCGGACTGGTATGTTGAGTTGACTAAGGAAGTCCTTTATAGCGATAACGAAGAAGAGAAAGTCATCACACGTTCTGTTCTCCTTTACACGTTGGACAAGATCCTTCGCCTCCTTCACCCAATCATGCCATTCGTGACAGAGGAGATCTTTGGACAAATCTCAGAGGGCTCTATCGTTACAGCAGAATACCCAACTGTTAACCCAGCCTTTGAAGACCTTGTGGCTCACACAGGTGTGGAAAGCCTCAAAGACTTGATCCGTGCTGTTCGTAATGCGCGTGCAGAAGTAAACGTAGCACCAAGCAAGCCTATCACTATCCTTGTGAAGACAAGCGATGGCAACTTGGAAGCCTTCTTTAACAGCAATGTCAACTACATCAAACGCTTCACAAATCCAGAACACTTGGAAATCGCATCAACCATCCCTGCACCTGAACTCGCTATGTCAAGCGTCATCACAGGAGCAGAAATCTACTTGCCACTCGCAGACCTCCTCAACGTCGAAGAAGAACTCGCTCGTCTCGATAAGGAACTGGCTAAATGGCAAAAAGAACTGGATATGGTCGGCAAAAAGCTTTCTAACGAACGCTTCGTAGCCAACGCCAAACCAGAAGTCGTCCAAAAAGAACGCGACAAACAAGCCGACTACCAAGCTAAGTACGACGCGACCGTCGCACGTATTGATGAGATGAAGAAGTTGGTAAAATAAGTTATAAACCTCGGCAATTTGCTGGGGTTTTTGGTATAATGAATAATAGTGTGTATTTGATGTAATATATTTTATTTATTTAAAAGGCTTAATTATGATTAATATAATAGATTTATTTAGTGGTGCAGGCGGATTAACTGAGGGATTCAGAAATCAGCAATATAAAATATTGGGTCATGTAGAGAAAGAAAAAGCGGCTTGTGAAACTTTAAAACTTAGGGAAGTATATTATTATTTAAAGGAAAAAAATAAATTAGGACTTTATAATGATTTTCTAAATAGTAAGACTAGTATAGAGGATTTGTTGAAACATATACCTCAAGAAAAATTGAATAAAATTCTTAACTTTGAAATTAGTCAAGAAAATATTCACAGTATTTTTAGTTTTTTTGATGATTTAGGGGAAAACGTTGATGGAATTATAGGTGGTCCTCCATGTCAAGCTTATTCAACCATTGGAAGAGCTAGAAATGCAAGTAAAAAGTCTTCAGATGAAAGAATTTATTTATATAAATTTTATATACATTTTTTAAACAAGTATCAACCCAAATTTTTTATTTTTGAAAATGTAAAAGGATTATTGAGCTTTAGAGATGCTGATGATGAGTTTTTATTACCTAGAATGAAAAAAGAATTTGAAGAGGCTGGCTATTCTTTAGGTTATGAAGTTTTAAATACTAAAAACTATGGTGTCCCACAATCAAGAGAAAGACTTATTATTTTTGGAGTGATGAATGAGAAAAAAGAACTCATTCAAGAATTCTTTAAAAATCTTAAAAAATATGAAGAAAATGAGGTGGATGTTAAAACAGCTTTTCAGGGATTACCTAGTTTGAAGGCGGGAGAAGTAAACAATTCTTATACAAATTTATCAAATGATTATGTTGAACAAAATTTTTTACAGGATTCTAAAACGCCATTAACTCAAAATATTGCAAGACCAAATAATAGCAACGACTTAGCAATTTATAAAATTGTAGCAGAAGCTAAGAAAAATGGTAAAAATATTAAATATAGTGAACTTGACTCAAAGCTAAAAACCCATAAACATACGGATAAATTTTTGGACAGATTCAAAGCTCTTTCATGGAATTCTCCATCACATACAGTAGTTGCACATATTTCAAAAGATGGTCATCATTATATTCATCCAGATACAAAACAAAATAGATCAATTACTGTGAGAGAGGCAGCTAGATTACAGGGATTTCCAGATAATTACTATTTCTTAGACTCTAGAACCAGCGCTTTTACTCAAATTGGCAATGCTGTACCTCCAATTTTTAGCAAAAAGATGGCTGATACGATTTTAACATTGGAGTTTAAATAAAAATCAACATATGTTCGTCATTTAGAGATTGAACATATGTTGATTTTTTAGTTACAAAAGATCGAAAGCAGCAAGAAGTTGAGGAGCTACAGCATTCCATATTGTTTTTAAGGTATTAAATTGAGGGAAATTATGAGCATCATGCATTAATGTATTTAAATGCTCTGTTGCTCTTATACTTGAAAATTCGTCAATTAGGCTTTGAACTCTATTTGGGGCTATCTTCCCTTTTATAGAAAGCAGTCGAATCATAGTTTCATACTTAACCTTAAATGAGAGAGGATCAACTTGATTTTCAGCAGTCAATTTTTTTGGAGTGTTATTTATTCTGATTAAGTCATCAGCACTTGCTTCCTCCCAGTAGCGTTTCAATAATACAGTTGTTGTACTTTCAATCATTGCACGTAGTAGTAGGCCTTGGGTTAGAATGAATCGATTGATATCTTTATCTTCTGCTGCTTCTATCATCTCCTCTCTTAGCCTTCGGATTTTAGTACCAATATTTTGTGGAACTCTAAAATTAGCTGGGACTAGTTCTTTATACACACTGTTATCTTTTTTATATGAGGTAGTTGATTTTATTGCAAAATCTAAAATATTTTGTTTTGTTTTTTCTGGGACATCAACATCATCATTTTCTAATGCTTTGCTAATTTTATTGATGCTTTCTTTATCTTCGGTTGATAATGTGGTTTCTGCTAAAGAAGGAGTTTTTTGAATATTTTCTTGTGCTTTTTTCTCTTTTGCTTCGGAACGTCGCTTTTTCCATTCTCTTTGAATAATTCCTATTAGTTTGTTAAGATTTTCTTTGATTTCTATTAATTCGTCATCAGCTTCCCATCTAATAGATTGTCTATCTGTTGAAATAAAATCTTTTTTATTATCATCATCAAGAAAATCAATATTAAAGTAACCGGCTGCATAACTATAGAAATTATCATTTGCTCTATCTTGAAATTGTGTAACAGATTGTTCACTCGCTAGCTTTCCTCTAGATAGTACTGAAAACCCACGTTGATTGGCCTGTAAAGGTGTTTTCTTGGTGCAAATAATCCCGTTTATATGATACTCTTTAAGGTTATGAATGACTATTTGAGATTGTTTATTTGTAAGAGTTTCAAAATCATCTGGAAAAGAAAAAGTAAACTCAATTTCGTCTTTCTTAGGTCGTATACTATTGATAAATACCTCTTCATCTAATTCCTTAATGGTACCGTCATCGCTTGCTAAAGTTACTAAAAAATCTGTACGGGAATACTTGTTAAATCTTTTAGAAAGACTATCATATAATGTATCGATTTTAGTCAGATTTTTTAAAGTAATGTCTTTAATGGTTATTTTTGTACCATTTGGTTCGTCGGTTTGAACATTATAATGGATTGTTTTTGGATGATATGTATTATTTGATGAGCCCTGTATGTCATTATAATTCAATTCAAAAGAGTTTAGTTTCTTATTTTGAATGCTATCAATAATAATTGTATTAGCAATACCAAATAAAGCTAGTTTTCCAAGTCCTTTTTTTCCTGTAACTTTTCTGCCGTTTTTCGATAGTCCGGCTTCATTTTTTTCATCATTTATTTTATCTGTCAATCGTCTATTTCTAGCAATGGTCAAAAAATTTTCATTTAGCTCTTGTGCTGACATACCATTGCCGTCGTCTGATACGGTTATTATTTTTTCTCGATAATTAATATGAATTTTAACATTATGGCTATCAGCATCCCAAGAATTGCTGATGAGTTCGGCAATTGCCTGTGGTAACTGTTTATATAATCCAATACCTAGGTGTTGAATTGTTGCAGCATGATAGTTAAGTGTAAATTCTGCTGACATATCGGACTCCTGTGTTTAATATTTTGTTAAATATAGTATATCATATTTTAAAAGTAAAATATCGTTAATACTGGTCATTCATTTTGATTCAAATCTATTTTGTATTGGATTCATAATAGTAGTTTGACAACACAGTAATTGCTGCTGCAACAACATTTATTATTTTTTTGACATAACCTTCCTCCAAATAATATTTTAACAAATATTTTAAAATTTACCATGTGATAAAATCAATTGATTTTACTCAATAAATCACAGACAAATCTATTTTAACCTTTGACTATTCCGTAAAATTATCGTAAAATAAAGAGTAAATGATAAAATGAGGTCAGAGTCTGTTTACTCTGGCGATAGTAGTATAAATGAGGAGAAACGCTTTGGAATTAGAAGTATTTGCTGGGCAAGAAAAAAGTGAACTATCTATGATTGAGGTGGCGCGTGCTATCTTGGAACTTCGTGGTCGCGACCATGAGATGCATTTTAGCGATCTTGTAAACGAAATTCAAAACTACCTTGGAACATCAAACAGCGATATCCGCGAAGCTTTGCCTTTGTTTTACACAGAGTTGAACTTTGACGGTAGCTTCATCTCTCTTGGAGACAACAAATGGGGTCTTCGTTCATGGTATGGTGTGGACGAAATCGACGAAGAAATCATCGCTCTTGAAGAAAATGACGACGATGAAGTAGCACCAAAAGCTAAGAAAAAACGTGTCAATGCCTTCATGGATGGTGATTCAGATGCCATTGACTATAATGCGGATGATCCAGAAGACGAAGATGCATACGAAGCAGATCCAGCTCTTTCATACGATGATGAAAATCCAGATGATGAGAAAAATGAAGTGGAAGCTTACGATGCAGAAATCAACGAAATTGCTCCTGATGACTTGGGTGAAGACGTGGATCTCAATGAAGAAGATGACGAGTTTTCAGACGATGATTCTGAAAACATCGAGGAATAAAAGTTAGCTATTGACAATTATCCTATTTTTAGGTATCATATTGTTCGGGCACCTCTTTTAGAGGTCGGAGCTCCCTAGTTCTTAGGGAGCTATTTTTGTTTTTTCAAGAAGTTATCTTCTTGTATTTTAGTTGTGAATCTGGTGCAGTCGTCCCAGATTATTCTTATTAGTAGGGTCTTGTTTTCTATGTCCCCTCGTAGTTAACAAGACCTTGAGCATTTTAGAAAGAGGAATCTATGTCTACGAAATATATTTTTGTAACTGGTGGTGTGGTATCGTCTATTGGGAAAGGGATTGTGGCAGCAAGTCTAGGCCGTCTCTTGAAAAATCGTGGTCTCAAAGTAACCATTCAAAAGTTTGACCCTTATATCAATATCGATCCGGGAACTATGAGTCCTTACCAGCACGGGGAAGTTTTTGTGACAGATGACGGAGCTGAGACAGATTTGGACTTGGGTCACTATGAACGTTTCATCGATATCAATCTTAACAAATATTCCAACGTGACAACTGGTAAAATTTACAGTGAAGTTCTTCGTAAGGAACGCCGTGGAGAATACCTTGGGGCAACTGTTCAGGTTATTCCTCATATCACAGATGCTTTGAAAGAAAAAATCAAGCGTGCCGCTCTAACGACTGATTCTGATGTCATTATTACAGAAGTTGGTGGAACAGTAGGAGATATCGAGTCCTTGCCATTCTTAGAGGCCCTTCGTCAGATGAAGGCAGATGTGGGTGCGGATAATGTCATGTATATCCATACAACCCTGCTTCCATACCTCAAGGCAGCTGGTGAAATGAAAACCAAACCAACCCAACACTCTGTCAAAGAATTACGTGGATTGGGAATCCAACCAAATATGTTGGTTATTCGTACAGAAGAGCCAGCTGGTCAAGGAATTAAAAACAAACTAGCACAGTTCTGTGATGTGGCACCAGAAGCCGTTATCGAATCGTTGGATGTTGAACACCTTTACCAAATTCCATTAAACTTGCAGGCACAAGGTATGGATCAAATTGTCTGTGACCATTTGAAATTAGACGCGCCAGTAGCAGATATGACAGAATGGTCAGCCATGGTGGACAAGGTCATGAACCTCAAGAAACAAGTTAAAATTTCCCTTGTCGGTAAGTATGTGGAGTTGCAAGATGCCTACATTTCTGTGGTCGAAGCCTTGAAACACTCTGGTTATGCCAACGACGCAGAAGTTAAAATCAATTGGATCAATGCCAATGATGTGACAGCAGAGAATGTGGCAGAGCTTTTGTCTGATGCGGACGGAATCATCGTACCAGGAGGTTTTGGCCAACGTGGTACTGAAGGGAAAATCCAAGCCATCCGCTATGCGCGTGAGAATGATGTTCCAATGTTGGGAGTCTGCTTGGGAATGCAGTTGACTTGTATCGAGTTTGCTCGTCACGTTTTGGGTCTTGAAGGTGCCAATTCTGCAGAGCTTGCACCAGAAACAAAATACCCTATCATTGATATCATGCGTGATCAGATTGACGTTGAGGATATGGGTGGAACCCTTCGTTTGGGACTTTATCCATCTAAGTTGAAACGTGGCTCTAAGGCCGCGACTGCTTATCACAATCAAGAAGTGGTGCAACGCCGTCACCGTCACCGTTATGAGTTTAATAACGCCTTCCGTGAGCAGTTTGAGGCAGCAGGATTTGTCTTTTCAGGAGTTTCTCCAGACAATCGTTTGGTCGAAATTGTGGAAATTCCTGAAAATAAATTCTTTGTAGCGTGTCAGTATCACCCTGAACTGTCAAGCCGTCCAAATCGTCCAGAAGAACTCTACACTGCCTTTGTCACTGCAGCAGTTGAGAACAGTAATTAGCCAAATCAGAACCTTTGAGAAGAATCTCAGAGGTTTTTTGCTTGCATATTTAGGATAATATTTGCAATTTAAAAACATAGTGATATAATTAACATAAAAAATCCTAAGGAGGATCTACGATGAAAAAAATCACATTATTTGGTTTGTCTCTAGCTGGTCTAGCTTTACTGGCTTTTCCACATTCAGGGCAGGCATTTGAGCTTAAAGAAGAATGGGTTGTTAAGTGTGGAGTACAGTATCAAGATGGCAAGATTCTCCGATTTAATAATGGTCATGAAGTGGATATCAAAGTCTTGGATTTGCCAAAAACCGAGAAAATCGAGTGGACGGTTAGTCTCGATGGTCAAGATCAGACAGTCAATTTTCTAGGTCAAGAAAAGAACAAGTCTATGATTGGTATAGAAGGACGTTACCTGAATTTCTATGTTCCCTATGGCTATAGAGGAAATATCAAGGTAGAAGCTAAGAGCGGAAACGAAGTGAAGACCTGGTCAACGAAAGTTGTGGATGATATTCATAATGATAGTGGAAAGAGAGGTTATTATCGTATTGAAGAATCAAATAATCAATACACCTACCTTGATACAAAATGGGATTATCAAACCAAGACTTACACTGCTACCTTACCAGAGACTGTCAATGGTCAAAAAGTCTTTGCTTGGGCAGACTATAGCAATGGCGAGTTGAAACTTGAAAAACAAAAGTCTATTAGTCATAAATATGCTGGAGGATCTTTCAAAGAACTTTATCCGATTGTGAAAGCAGAAAGCTGGCTAAAATCAAACCAAAACTGGTACTATCAAAAACAAGGTCAATTAGTGCAGAAGGATTGGGTTAAGGACAAGGGAACTTGGTACTTTATGAACGATAAAGGAGTCATGTTCAATCAAACTTGGCTCTATCAAGGTGGCAACTGGTATGCCTTTAAATCATCAGGGGCTATGATTGCTGGTGACTGGATTTATGACCAAGGCAAGTGGTACTATTTATCAACTTCAGGAGCCATGAAAGCAAGCACTTGGGTTTATGACAAGGGAGAATGGTATTATGTAAGTTCTTCTGGTGCCATGCTTGCGAATGATTGGGTCAAAGACAATGGCAAATGGTATTATCTAGCTTCATCAGGTAAGATGCTTCGTAATACCTACACGCCTGATGGTTACTACGTTGACAACTCAGGTGCCTGGCAATAAGAATAATACTCTTCGAAAATCTCTTCAAACCACGTCAGCTTTATCCACAACCTCAAAACGCTGCTTTGAGCAAGCTGCGGCTAGCTTCCTAGTTTGCT
>NZ_KV802684.1:0-21944 GCF_001810785.1 Streptococcus sp. HMSC073F11 | reverse complement strand
AGTTTGCTCTTTGATTTTCATTGAGTATAAGAAGTCCTTTTCCTTAAAGGAAGGGGCTTTTTACTTGCTTTTTTTCTGTTTCCTCATTTGTCCTAAAGCCTTTTTTGTGTTAAAATGAATGGTATGAAAGCTAAAAAAATGTGGATGGCAGGCTTGGCTCTGCTAGGTATTGGAAGCCTTGCCCTTGCTACGAAAAAAGTTGCAGATGACCATAAGCTCATGAAGACTCAGGAAGAGTTGACAGCGATTGTACGAGACTATTTCTCAGACATGGGGGAAATTGCGACCCTCTATGTTCAAGTTTACGAAAGCAGTCTGGAGAGCTTGGTTGGTGGCGTCATTTTTGAGGATGGCCGTCATTATACCTTTGTCTATGAAAATGAAGACCTAGTCTATGAGGAGGAAGTTTTATGATACAACCAGCAAGTTTAGAAGAATTGGCATCTTTAGTAGAAAAAGATGGCAAGAAGGTTTTCCTTTTTGTGGCGGACTGGTGTGGCGATTGCCGTTATATTTATCCTGCCTTGCCAGAAATTGAGGAGACCAATCCAGAGTTCACCTTTATTCGAGTGGACCGAGAACAGTACATGGATTTAGCCAAACTCTGGGATGTTTATGGGATTCCTAGCCTTGTTGTTCTAGAAAAAGACAAGGAAATCGGTCGTTTTGTCAATCGCGACCGTAAAAGCAAGCAACAAATTAATGACTTTTTAGCAGGACTGAAATAGGAGAAAATAGAAACAATGATTTTTACATATAACAAAGAACATGTCGGTGATGTCCTTATGGTCATCGTGAAAAATAGCGGAGATGCCAAACTGGATGTGGAGCGCAAAGGCAAGGTGGCTCGTGTTTTCCTCAAAGATAATGGGGAAACAGTGGCTTGGAATATTTTTGAAGTTTCAAGTTTCTTTGAAATTGCAGAGCGTGGTCAAGTCTTTTTATCAGATGAGCAAGTCGTTCGTTTGAACCAAGAATTGCAAACGGAAGGTTTTACAGAAGAAATTATCAATGACAAGGAACCAAAGTTTGTTGTTGGTGAAATTGTCGAGATGGTAGCTCATCCAGATAGTGACCACCTCAACATCTGCCAAGTTGCAGTCGCAAGTGATAAGACTGTACAAATCGTTGCAGGAGCTCCCAATGCGCGTGTCGGGTTGAAAACCATTGTAGCTCTTCCAGGAGCAATGATGCCCAAAGGCAATCTCATTTTCCCAGGCGAGCTTCGTGGCGAAAAGAGTTTTGGCATGATGTGTAGCCCTCGTGAATTGCATTTGCCAAATGCTCCGCAAAAACGTGGTATTATTGAATTATCAGAAGACCAAGTTGTCGGAACTCCATTTGATCCAGCTAAGCACTGGACTGCCTAAGAAGTTGTTAGTATCTGAATCACCAGATAGAAGGAAATAAGATGGCAAAAAATGTTGTGATTACAGGAGCGACATCAGGTATTGGTGAAGCAATTGCGCGTGCTTATCTGGAGCAGGGTGAGAATGTCGTTCTAACTGGACGACGGACAGACAGGTTAGAAACCCTTAAGTCGGAGTTTGCAGAAGCCTTCCCAAATCAAACCGTATGGACCTTTCCACTAGATGTCACGGATATGACTATGGTGAAGACTGTTTGCTCCAATATTCTCGAAACGATAGGTAAGATTGATATCTTAGTCAACAACGCCGGACTGGCTCTAGGTTTAGCACCCTATCAAGATTATGAAGAGTTGAATATGCTAACCATGTTGGATACCAATGTCAAAGGTTTGATGGCAGTCACTCACTGTTTCTTGCCAGCAATGGTAAAAGCCAATCAAGGACATATCATCAATATGGGCTCAACCGCAGGAATTTATGCCTATGCGGGTGCAGCAGTTTATTCAGCTACCAAGGCAGCGGTTAAGACCTTTTCAGATGGTCTGCGAATTGATACCATCGCAACGGATATCAAGGTGACGACTATTCAACCGGGAATTGTCGAAACAGATTTTTCTACGGTACGTTTTCATGGTGATAAAGAGAGAGCTGCGTCCGTTTACCAAGGAATAGAAGCCTTGCAAGCTCAGGATATTGCAGACACAGTAGTCTATGTGACCAGTCAACCTCGTCGTGTGCAGATTACAGATATGACCATTATGGCCAATCAACAGGCGACAGGTTTCATGGTTCATAAAAAGTAAAAAATTTCCTCGAAAAGTTACAAATTTCTGTAACTTTTTTGATTTTCTGCGAATAGATAAGTAGGAGGAAAAAATATGTATAATAAAGTTATCATGATTGGGCGTTTGACGTCTACACCAGAATTGCACAAAACCAACAATGACAAGTCAGTAGCGCGAGCAACTATCGCTGTGAACCGTCGTTACAAAGACCAAAATGGGGAGCGCGAAGCTGACTTTGTCAATATGGTTCTATGGGGCAAACTAGCAGAAAGCTTGGCCAGCTACGCAACTAAAGGTAGTCTTATCTCTGTGGATGGAGAACTTCGTACCCGTCGTTTTGAGAAAAATGGTCAGATGAACTATGTGACTGAAGTCCTTGTGACAGGATTCCAACTCTTGGAAAGTCGTGCTCAACGTGCCATGCGTGAAAATAATGCAGGACAAGATTTGGCGGATTTGGTTTTGGAAGAGGAAGAATTGCCATTTTAAGCATTAAAAAGTCTGAGTTGGTCTCAGGCTTTTTATATTGAGAAAGTCAGACTTTTTTCTTGACTATTTCTGACCAAGTGATACAATAGAACTATGAATTAGCACTCAAGTGTAAAGAGTGCTAATGATATCTATCTCATTATGGAGGAAATCAGATGTTGAAACCATTAGGGGACCGTGTGGTCTTAAAAGTAGAAGAAAAAGAACAAACTGTTGGAGGTTTTGTCCTCGCAGGTTCAGCCCAAGAAAAAACCAAAACAGCTCAAGTTGTGGCTACTGGACAAGGTGTTCGTACCTTGAACGGTGACTTGGTTGCTCCAAGTGTTAAAGCTGGAGACCGTGTCTTGGTTGAAGCACACGCAGGTCTTGATGTCAAAGATGGCGATGAAAAGTACATCATCGTAGGCGAAGCTAACATCTTGGCTATCATTGAAAAATAGAAGGAGAAAGTAAGTATGTCAAAAGAAATTAAATTTTCATCTGATGCCCGTTCAGCTATGGTCCGTGGTGTCGATATCCTTGCAGACACTGTTAAAGTAACCTTGGGACCAAAAGGCCGTAATGTCGTTCTTGAAAAGTCATTCGGTTCACCCTTGATTACCAATGACGGTGTGACTATTGCCAAAGAAATCGAATTGGAAGACCATTTTGAAAATATGGGTGCCAAATTGGTATCAGAAGTAGCTTCTAAAACCAATGATATCGCAGGTGACGGGACTACGACTGCAACAGTCTTGACCCAAGCTATCGTCCGTGAAGGAATCAAAAACGTCACTGCAGGTGCCAATCCAATTGGCATTCGTCGTGGGATTGAAACAGCAGTTGCTGCAGCAGTTGAAGCCTTGAAAAACAATGCTATCCCTGTTGCCAATAAAGAAGCCATTGCTCAGGTTGCTGCCGTATCTTCTCGTTCTGAAAAAGTCGGTGAATACATTTCTGAAGCCATGGAAAAAGTTGGTAAAGACGGAGTCATCACCATTGAAGAGTCACGTGGTATGGAAACAGAGCTTGAAGTCGTAGAAGGAATGCAGTTCGACCGTGGTTACCTTTCACAGTACATGGTGACAGATAGCGAAAAAATGGTGGCTGACCTTGAAAATCCGTACATTTTGATTACAGATAAGAAGATTTCAAATATCCAAGAAATTTTGCCACTCCTAGAAAGCATTCTCCAAAGCAATCGCCCACTCTTGATTATTGCGGATGATGTAGATGGTGAAGCTCTTCCAACTCTTGTTTTGAACAAGATTCGTGGAACCTTCAACGTGGTAGCGGTCAAGGCACCTGGTTTTGGTGACCGCCGCAAAGCCATGCTTGAAGATATCGCCATCTTAACAGGCGGAACAGTTATCACAGAAGACCTAGGTCTTGAGTTGAAAGATGCGACAATTGAAGCTCTTGGTCAAGCAGCGAGAGTAACCGTGGACAAAGATAGCACTGTTATCGTAGAAGGTGCTGGAAATCCTGAAGCGATTTCTCACCGTGTTGCAGTTATCAAGTCTCAAATTGAAACTACAACATCTGAATTTGACCGCGAAAAATTGCAAGAACGCTTGGCAAAATTGTCAGGTGGTGTCGCAGTGATCAAGGTCGGTGCTGCAACTGAAACTGAGTTGAAAGAAATGAAACTCCGCATTGAAGATGCCCTCAACGCTACTCGTGCAGCTGTTGAAGAAGGAATCGTTGCTGGTGGCGGAACAGCTCTTGTAAATGTTATTCCAGCCGTAGCTGATTTGGAATTGACAGGAGATGAAGCGACAGGACGCAATATTGTTCTCCGCGCCTTGGAAGAACCTGTTCGTCAAATCGCTCACAATGCGGGATTCGAAGGTTCTATTGTTATTGACCGCTTGAAGAATGCTGAAGTTGGTACAGGCTTCAACGCAGCAACTGGCGAATGGGTCAACATGATTGAAGAGGGAATCATTGACCCAGTTAAAGTGAGCCGTTCAGCTCTTCAAAATGCAGCATCTGTAGCTAGCTTGATTTTGACAACAGAAGCAGTCGTAGCCAATAAACCGGAACCAGCAGCCCCAGCTCCAGCAATGGATCCAAGCATGATGGGCGGGATGATGTAAAAGTAACTTATAAAAAACACAAAAGAAGGGAATACATATCCCTTCTTTTTATGATAATCACTTCTAAATTGGATTGAGCTCTCCTAACTTATATGATAAAATAAGACTAGAAAAAGGAGAAGAACATGATCGATGTAGAAGAAATTCTGAGCAAGATGAATCCCAATCAGAAGATTAATTATGACCGTGTCATGCAGAAAATGGTTCAGGTTTGGGAAAAAAATGAGGAACGTCCCACTATTCTCATGCATGTTTGCTGTGCTCCTTGTAGTACCTACACCCTAGAATACCTGACCAAATACGCGGATGTGACCATCTATTTTGCCAATTCCAATATCCATCCCAAGGCAGAATACCACAAGCGAGCTTACGTCACCAAGAAATTTGTTAATGATTTCAATGAGCGAACAGGAAATACGGTCCAGTACCTAGAAGCGCCTTATGAACCCAATGAATACCGGAAGTTAGTCAGAGGACTGGAAGAAGAACCCGAAGGTGGCGATCGTTGCAAGGTTTGTTTTGATTACCGTTTGGATAAAACAGCACAGGTAGCTATGGACTTGGGCTTTGACTACTTTGGTTCAGCTTTGACCATCAGTCCCCATAAGAACTCTCAAACCATCAACAGCATCGGAATCGATGTGCAAAAGATTTACACCACCCACTATCTTCCAAGTGATTTCAAGAAAAATCAAGGCTATAAGCGCTCGGTGGAGATGTGCGAGGAGTATGATATCTATCGTCAATGTTATTGTGGATGCGTCTATGCGGCTCAAGCTCAGAACATTGACCTTGTTCAGGTTAAGAAGGATGCCACGGCTTTCTTGTTGGATAAGGATGTTGAAAAAGACTATTCCCACATCAAGTTTACTGTGACTAAATTAGATATATAGAAATCAACCCAGCCGAAAAGCTGGGTTTTTCAAATAAAAAAACCAGGGCTCTCACCCCGGCTTGACAACTTTACCGATTCTTTAGTTCTATGTAGCGTTTGTACCAAATGTTGACATAGGCCTCTGAGAAAGGACCGCGTCCATTGTTGATCCAATCAACAAGGATTTTAACATGCTCTTTCAAAATATAGTCTAAATCATCAGAATACTTCATTTTGCGTTTATGGCGCTCATACTCTTCAACGTCCAAGAGACGCTTTTCACCATCAGTGAAGACCTTGACATCCAAATCATAGTCAATGTATTTCAGGGCTTCTTCATCTAGATAGTAGGGGCTGGCCATATTGCAATAGTAGGAAATCCCATTATCACGAATCATGGCAATGATATTAAACCAATATTTTTTGTGAAAGTAAACAATAGCCGGTTCTCGAGTCACCCAACGACGACCGTCACTTTCGGTAACAAGTGTGTGGTCGTTGACGCCGATAATGGCGTTCTCTGTTGTTTTTAGTACCATGGTGTCTCGCCAAGTACGGTGAAGACTCCCATCATGCTTATAACTTTGAATTGTAATAAAGTCGCCTTCTTTTGGAAGTTTCATAACTAACCAACTTTCTACAATTTATAAGTTTATCGTCTACTATTATATCATAAATTGGTCTAATTTTTTTGAATTTTACCTGAAAATGTTAAAGATATTCTCTGAGAGCGTTGGCTATATCCGAAAAATCATAGCCTTTTCTAGCTAAAACTTGGGTTAAACGCTGTTTAAGTTCGTATCCTTCATACTTTCGAGCATACTTAGCATATTGCTTATCGAGTTCCTTGAAGATGAGTTCTTGAGTCGTTTCTTGGTCAACTTGACTATCCAACTGGTCAAAGGCACTTTTAGCATCAGAATAGGAAAACCCCTTGTTGGTCAGATTTTGGATTATCTTATCTTGCAAGGCACGAGCTGGAAGTTTTCCCTCATATTTTTTCAATAGTTTATTAGCTACACGTTGAGTAACTTCAGAAAAATCAAATTCTTTCAAGTTCTCTTCTATAGTAGATTTTGAAATCCCCTTTTGTACTAGTTTCTGAGTCAGTACATAAGGTCCCTTGTCTCCTGAAAGTTGATTGGCATTGATGATAGCATAAGCGTACTGAGCATCATTAATCCACTTATCTTCTTTAAGATTAATAATGACTTGAGAAACGATGTTTTCATCAATATCGTATTTTTTCATATATTCTCTGACTTCTTTTTCGGTGCGTGCTTTAAAGGATAAGTGGTAGAGAGCTAGATTCTTACCGTAAGAAAATTGGGCAAAGTCCTGAATATCTTTCAATTCTTCTTTGCTTATCACCTTATCTCTTGATAACATAAAACGAACAATTGTATCTTCAGTAATATAGCATTTGTCACCATTATCAAGCTCCATCAGATAGAGTCTTTTTTTCTTTTCAAGTTTTGTGATTTTCATAGTTCTATTATAACTCAAAATGTGAGAAAAAGCTGAAACCCCTTGATATAGCCGTTTTTTGTCCCTTAATGATGAATTTTAAGAACTTTTTAGGAACTTTGTAGATTCTCAATGGCTTTTTCATAAAAGGAAGTCGCCTTTTTCTTATTGTCTTTGGATAGGTGACTATAGATGTCCATAGTCATTGAAATTTTAGAATGGCCTAGCCGTGTTTGGATTTCTTTATAAGGCAGGCCAGCATTAAGCAATAGACTAGCGTGGGTGTGTCGGAACGCGTGAAAACTCAAATGAGGACATCCAGCCAGTTTTAAATGCTTTTCTAGTCTGAATCTGAGCGCTCCAGCTTCTCTATAATTGTCAAAGGTATCAGAGAACACTTTTTCAAAATTTACCCCTATTTCCCTACCTATTTGGGATTGTCTTGCTTTATAGAGCCGAAGCATGAGTACCGTTTTGGTATCCAGTGCTATTTCTCTAATGCTACTTTTACTTTTAGGGCTAGTGATTTCCTTGAGGGTGTTTAAAGTCTTGGTAACTGAAATGCTACCGTTTTGTAGGTCAATATCAGACCATTTCAAGGCTAGACACTCACGAATACGCAAACCAGTCGCTAGAAGTGTCTTATATAGCACAGTATCGGAGAAATTTTTGTAAGTGTTTGGCAACTGATCCAGATAATCTAAGAATTTTTTCAAATTGTTGTCATCCAGATATTTCAGTTTTTGCCCTTCTTTGGGTTTGCGCCGTGGGACGATGATATCACTAGCTGGATTTGAAGCAATGACTTGCAAGGAAACGGCATAGGATAATATACGTTTATTTAAGGCATGGAGTTGGTTATATTGCTGATAACCTTTTCCTAGTTGATTGTAATCTATTGCCCACTGGTTTACCTGGTGCTGAATGATTGGGGGCGTTAGTTTATCTAGTTTGTAGTCTCCAAAGGCTGGTAGGAGATACTTTTTTATGTTGTTTTTTGCCCCTATAAGGGTGCTATGTTTGACTGTATGGCAATAATTTTCTAGCCAGAGTTCTGTTAATTCCTGATAGGTGGTAACGTTAACGGCTTTTGTGACTGTTGAGCCGTTTTTTTCAAACTCTACCTTGGCTTGGATAGCCTTGCTTTTGAGTCTGTTCTTAGTTCTGTCTGAAATAGTTGTCTTGACTTTCTTACCCGTTACGGTATCGATGCCAAGATAAACGCTGGAACGGTAAACTACTGATCCATCTTTCTTTTTGTACTCTGTAATCTTCATGGTTTTACTCCTTTTCCATCAGCAGGCAAGCAATTAGAAAAGATTTTGAGTTCATACCATGCGAGGAGCTACGAGAATGCCCCTTTTTTCGATTTTAAGCAGTCAGACGGTAAATTGTACCAGAACAAGAAATAAGGCGGATATGGGGCTTATATGGGCTTGTTTAATGAACGAGTTTATTTGATTGTTGCCAATTTGGAGGAAAGCCTAGTTCGTTTAAAAAGAAATTAATAGAGAGTGTATGTAAATGTTTAGAGAAGTCTTTAAATCGTGATAGAAGCGTATTATGTAGTTTAGCATACTCATTAGCGCTTAGGAAACATTGTAACGCAATCATGGTATGATAAGGACTACTTTTTGCGTCTGTATTCTTTATATTGTGTTTGTCGTGTAAATCAGGATAGTATTTTAAGCTATTTCTACACTTGAAACCATATAAGCGGTTATCGTGAGCGCAAACATTTCTAGTTTCTGCTAGGTTTTCAACAAAGGAAATCAGCATATCCCTAGTAAAAGTTTTCTTAATAGTGCAGTGTTCACTAATAAAACTGTAAGACTTCTTTGCAATTCTATCTTGTAGGGAGAGTGGCAAACTCTTTAAAATTGCGAGTATATCTCCAAAAGTCAAGTAATCCACGATTACCCAGAAAGGGACGTCATCATGTTTATTGAAATAGTGTTGTATGCTATTGCTTTTTCGGCTTGATTTATGTTTATCAATGATTTTTACGATTTGACGAATCACAAAAGGGACAGTTCTCTTGTTTTTCTTGTAGTCGTAGTTTTGGTAATCTAAGTAAAAATAAGGAGTAGTAGGGTAAGCCTCGGAAAAAACATAAGCTAATATAGATTTTATGTGTTTCTCAGCTTCTAAGATAGCTTTTAGGAAGGTGTATTTGATTTCCTTATCATAAAAGTATGTATAAGTAATTTCCGAGAAATTAGCACCTTGTATATAATTGTTGTGTTGATCAGTAAAATATTTACTGTAACCATTGATAATACTGTAGTAGTTATTTGTTAGTAGGTACTTTTTTGTTTTGGAATAGTCAGATATTACAAGCCCCCGTTTATGTAATAACTCTATTTGTTCTTGTATAGTCTTGAATGGTTTGGACAAAAAAAGGCACCTCCTAAATACATAGAAGGCGCTTTTTTCGCTATCCCGTTTCACTGAGAATTATCGGGCGCTATTCTCTTAAGTACCTTCATTGTATGATAATTTTAAATGTTAGTCAACACTTTTGTTCAAAATAATTGATTTTTCTTTACTTCGTTTTGTTGGGTAAAATCGGCTTTCTATTCTTCAATTTCCCCTGTTTTTGCACAATAGACCTTAGAAATAGGGGTTATATTGGCGAATATGGGGGAGTTTTTTAATTTACGATGATTTCTCCAACAGGGATAAAATCTTTTTGTTTTGAAGATTTTGCGATTAAGTCGTATTGATCAGCGGATTTTTCATATCCAAGGGAAAGAGTAGTATTGTCGTCTGGTAATTTTTTAGCAAACTCAGATATAGACATCCGAAATACGGTAATTGCATTTTGCTGATTAGTTGTAGCAGCATTTGAATTGATTGCGTCCATAGTCTCTTTTGCGCTATCTTTAGCCGTTCCAGTTAGCAAAATCATGATTGTATCATGCGGTTCGGATGAATCTGAATCGATTACGTTATTTTGAATTTTAACGCTTATTGCTCCAGTTGATTCAGGATCTAATTTTGATTTGATTTCAGAAATTAGATTGTCGTATTTACTGTTATCTACTTTGGTTTTAACGTTTGTTGAAGTAGTGTTTTTTTGCTCAGTTTTTGGTTGCTCCGAGCTATCTTTGGTAGCTGATTGATTGTTAGAGCAAGCTACTAGAACGGTAGCAGAAAGTAAAATAGCTGATGTGCTTAGTAATTTTTTCATAAGTAGTCTCCTATATGCTGATGTTTTAAAAGATGGGGGATTTTTATAGAATTTTTTCAAATACCATAGTGGCTTGAATGCGGTCGCCTCCACCTAAACCTTTACTTCCACCATTGGCAGTTGTGATTGTATGTAGGCGGTAGCCTTTTGCTACTTGGGTGTTAATGACGTTTTCTAATTCTGTCAAGTTTCCTGATCCAGTACCAAAAAATTTCTCTTTTAAGGTTACTTGAAGGACTACATAGTGTAAATCAGTAGCATTTGAGGCAGTTGAGTGAGTGCTAGCGTCTTTAATGTTATCAAAAAATCCCATGTTAGTTACTCCTTATTATACATATTTTTATTTTCTATTTATCTGACAACGATTTTAATAAGTTTAATACTATTTGCTTATCTTTGTGAGATAGGGATATGAAATCTACCAGTAATTGAGTTTCTTGAGGGTTCAATGTTCCAAGAGTAAATAGAAAATCATTTAGCTTTTGATCTGCTTCATTAATGATTCTATCATCTGATAAATATTTTTTTATTTCACGATTACTTAACTCATTAAAATTTGGAATGAGGCTTTTTAAAATTTCTTCACGATACTTACTTAAAAAATCTTCGTCCTTTAAGGTCAATAAATCTTCTTTGCCATCAGCTATTTTTAGTTCATAGTATGCTCTAAAGGCTTTAAAGAAAGCTTCCTCAGAACCGTCTTTTTGACTAAGTTCTTTTACTGTTTCAATAAAATTATCTTCATAGCCTAAAAGATGACCAACACTTACCCCAAAGTGGTCAGCGAGTAGCTGGGCTTTATCTGGTTTGATAGTATGTTTATTATTTTCCCAATTAGATATTACCATTTTGGATATTGGTTTTTCGTTTTCTTTTAGTTTTTCATTTATTTTTTGAGCTAATTCATCTTGAGTTATTCCCTCGTCGGTTCTTAGAATCTTTAGCCTATTTTTTATTGTTGACATTTTATCACCTCAGTTAAATTATAACCGTTAAAAAAACTTTTGTAAAGTTTTTGTTTATTTCCTCTTGACAAGTAAAGAAAAACATTATATACTTGGTTCAAGTAAAGATAAACTTTACAAACAAGAAAGGAGGGAACTGTATTGCTTATCACCTCAACACAAGCAAAAGCCATTCGCCGAAAGCAAGCAGACAAGAATTTGACTGCTAAAAAAGCCAGTGAGGAAATTGGAGTCAATCCAATTACTTACAGGAAAATCCGAGACGGTGGCGAAGTAAAGCCTAGCATTTATCAAAAAGCCATGCAGTGGCTTGCTGAAGATTATTAGAAAGGAGCGAACTAATCGCAATACTACTCTACATTTACAGATTTCTCATGTGGTGCTTTACCGCTGGAGATTGATGAACGGATCTAGCTAATTATTTACTAGACTACTTTGCTTGCTACCTATGGCAGTATTAAGGAACTATTCTCCTGAAGCATATCTCATGCTTTACCTTGGTACTGTTTTAGGTGGCAAGCACTGACAAAAGAAGAAAGGAGCGAACCAATGGAACTGGTTTACATGGATGGTGAGAAAGAGCCATACACCACGAGCGAGATTATCGCTGAATGTGCTGAAGTTACTCATCACACAATACAAGAACTTTTGAGAAAGCATAAAGCTGATTTTGAAAACTATGGAATTATCGCATTTGAAATGCGTAAATTAGACGGACGAGGGCGACCGATGAAAATTTATCGTTTGAACGAGCAACAGGCAACCTTGCTGATCACTTATCTAAAGAATACTGAACCAGTACGTCAATTTAAAATGAACCTAGTCAAAGCCTTCTTTGAAATGCGTGATGAACTTTCTAAACGTTATCTTCAAAGAGAACTGGAAAAGCCAAAGCGCAAGACCTTAACCGAAGCTATCAAATTATGGGAGAAAGCACCTCAGCATGCCTATAGCACTCTTACAAACCTACTGCTAAAGGGAGCGACTGGGAAAAACAAAGCCCAACTCATGCAAGAGCGAGAAAGTGAAAACGGTATTGACAGTTTAACAAGCACGGAACTGACAAACTATCAGCGCTTGGAAGATATGGCAATAGCGATGATCAACTTGAATATGAGATATTCAGAAATTAAAGAACTAATTTTTAAAGTATAGGAGTATAGAAAATGGAAAATGAATTTAAGACAGTTACAAATGCCAAGGGGTTAGAAATTCCCAAGTATTTCAAGGATTTTAAAAAGCTAGTTGAAATGGACAGACAACTAGCCGAATATCTTTGTATGAACTACGAGTTATTGGACAGTGAAGACCTAGGTGCATTTCTTGAAACGGTGGAGCAGGGATTCAGCTGGATTCTGGATCTTATCGAAAGTAAAGACTTGCTTTATAGCCCCCAGGCAGGGAAGAAAGTATGAAAGAAGGCAACAAAAAAAGTCACTTGCGGAGAGTTTGGCGACCGAAGCAAGCGACAAGATTCAGGGTATAGATATTTTTTCTATACCTTGATTATAGCATAGAAAGACAAGGTATACAATGGGAAAACAACATCAAGCAGTAAAATTCAAAGATATTGCTGAAAAATTGTCCGAATTAGAGGGCAAAAATTTAGAAGAAATCGCTGGAGTATTAGGCTATCGCAACTTGGAGAGTTGCAGGGTCAATCTTTACAACTTGAGACAAAACAAGCGTCTAGGATTTGAAGTGGAAAAAGGGGTGTACTCCAAGTTCGCACTCTTGGACGATTCGGTAAAAGAGGAACTGGAAGACAAGGAATTGTCAGACCGTGGGCGCTATTTGAAGAGCGTAGACCGCTATAAGGCAATGCTAAATGCCTTTTCTATCGCCTTTGATAGCACGGTCAAGGCGGAAACCAGACAAAAAGCAGAACACGACGGCTTGAAAGCCTTGGACAGAATCCCAGATAAGCACTACGCCCTACTTTATGACATGATGGAGGGCTAGGATGGAAGCAAAAACCCACTTCGCTAGATTCATGCGTAGAGGCATGGAGTTAGCAAGGCAATTACACAGCAAAGAAATCCAACGTGATGAATTTGATAGAGCCTGGAAAAGATTAGGCGATCAAATCGAAAACGAAACGAAGAAAAACTAAGAAAACCGAAGTGCAGGCAAGCAATTAGAAAAGGTTTTGAAATCAAGTGCTGACACGGTGATTCTAAGCACTTGTTTAGCAAAAATGTGGGTGATTACCCACGAAACATCACTACAAGCGTTCGTCAACTTGGGGCAAAAGCCCAGCGTTTGGGGTGGTGTCAATCCTGTATAGTAAACGACAATTAAAAGGCCATCAGGGCAATTACACAAACATAGAAACAAAGGCAAAAAACATGACAGAAACAACATACGATATTATCGCTAAAAGCTTGGATAGAATTAGTATGGAATTACACCAAGCAGACGAAAACAATGATTTTTTAAGAATAGGACTCTTATCAGGACAATTAAAAGCTATCAAAGAAAATTTAC
Organism: Streptococcus sp. HMSC073F11; assembly: GCF_001810785.1. Taxonomy (GTDB): domain Bacteria; phylum Bacillota; class Bacilli; order Lactobacillales; family Streptococcaceae; genus Streptococcus. The sequence continues at coordinate 8,236 of NZ_KV802684.1, read as the reverse complement.
ACCGCTTACTTTGGATCGAACTTCCTGAATTGAATGACCGCCATAAAATCGAGGCAGTCTCTAAAAGCACTACTAGAATGTTTTTCAACCCTGGTATTTTTGAAATGGACGCTATGCGACAAGCATTCTTTAAACGCCAAGCCAAGCACTTTTTTGACAACGAAGCAGAGCAACAGTCGTATATAGAGCATGCTGAAAAGGAGTATTTAGAGGCTACTGTAACCTTAAAAGATATTCTTTTTAACTCTAAAAATGGAACTCAGAAAGTAAATAAAAGTTGTCTTATAGAGAAGTTTGAGGAGGCAATGCAATGACACTAGACCTAGACAACATGACACAAGCAGAATTTGATGAAGTAATTGCTGAAATCAAGGCAGAACGCCCCAACCTCTTCCAGTTTATCACTGATTTTTTAGATAGAAAGGTAACACCCGAAGAGGTGGATGAGTTTTTGAAGATGGAGCGAACTAATCAAGTGGAATATATCAAGAATTACAAAGCGAGGGCATAGCATGAATGAACTAGATTTAAGCAATACACAGGCGCTTATTTTTACCGTGATTTTGATTGGCCTTCTCATTTACCTGAACCACCGAGACCGCAAAAAGAGCGCTCAAATAGAGCGAGAAAATAAACTAGCGTTACAATGTAGCAGTGATGTAACACCCAGCGAGAATTTAAGTCCTGATTATGGGTGTTATATTCAACTTGCAGGGGTGAGACCGTGGAGGTGACGACATGTTTGAAAGGATGATTGAAGAACTTCAAATAAAAATATTAGAAGCTTTAGAACGTTACCTAAAAAGTCATGAGAAAACACCTCCCCGAATCATTGGGTTGATTTCTGCAAAACGAGTACAAGAAGAGTTAGATATAAAATACCTGACCTTGCAAAAATGGGAAAGAATGGGCTTGAAACGCTATCAGCCTCCTGGAGACGATAGCAGAAAAGTTTATTATAAAGTGGACGAGATCCGTAAGTTTATGGGGGTGGGAGAATGAGAGTGATAGAGTTAACCTTGTCTAGTGACAAATTGGCCTTATTTGGCTTTCTCAAGTCTACCCCTACCCAAGCTTGGAAGAATGGGAATCACTTCAAGTTTATCTATTTTGAACCGATTGGCGAAGCGCTGACAGATTTCCACTATAAAGGTTTGTATGTGGCAGTTAAAGACGAAAGCGAGGAAGTAGAGGGCTGGAGGTTAGTTAGAGACTTGGAGATAGTTTTGGCTAGTTCTGACTTGCTGATGATCCTGAAAGATTTAGAGGTAAATAAATTGACAGAGCAACGGCAGGGGCTTGGAGTGGAGTTAAAAGGATGGGTTTTTGACCTGATTTGTAACGGCATTTATACCAGGTATGAGACTTCACTTTTTGTCCGCTTGCTATTTGTGAATGGCTACAGTTTTAGTCAGCTGGTGGATTTGTTTTCAGCGATCGTTAAACGCAAAGACCTAGCAAGCTATTTTCTAGAAGTAGCGACAAAATTCTATAAGGAGGTGGCTTTTGAATAGCAATGACATTGTAAATAAAATAATTGAAGATGATCAGAAACAAGCACCGCCTACCGTGGTGGACTTGACCCAAGCAAGGGAGACCAACGAGGAAAACAATAGCCTGAATTTGGCAAAGAGAGCAAGAGGTGGCGGATTTGATAGAGGTTTAGACAATCTGAGAAAGATTTTGGGCGGAGATAGCAAGCTAAAAGGGGCGATACAGTATAACACTTTTACATATGAAATTGAAGTGACTAGACCAATGAAGCTAAATGGTAGAACATTGAGCGGTGCAATCGATGACCTGATTATCAGAGAGATTAGGGCTTATATTGCTACCAAGTACAAGCTGGACTATAAAAAGCCTGATATAGCTGATTTTTTGGAGATAGTAGCTGGAGAACATAGCTACAACCCTTTAAAAGACTATCTGGAATCTTGCGAAAGCGAGTATAAAGAGTTAGTGAATCAGCGTGATCCCTTTGATATTTTAAGGCATTATCTCAATATCAAGGATGATGAATATAACCGTATTATCATGGACTTGTTTTTCCGTGGAGCGGTTGCCAAGGTGTTTGATCCTACTGTTAAGTTTGACTTTGTACTGGACTTGACTGGACGACAGGGAGTGGGAAAGACCCAATTTTTTGAGGGGCTTTTCACTCACAAGTATTTTACAACTGTTGAGACCTTCACAGACAAAGATGATAAGGCTAGAATGGTCAGAAACTGGTGTGTATTTGATGATGAGATGGTGGCCAGTAAAAAGGCTAGTTTTTCAGAATTGAAGAAATTTATCACAGAAACCAAGCTAGAGTTTAGACCGCCTTACGCTTCCAGTGACAGGCGGCTCCCTAAGAGTTTTATCATTGTCAGAGCAACCAATGACCATGATTATTTAAACGACTTGACAGGGGAAAGGCGCTTTCTGGTTGCTGAGGTACACAAAGATACCGCCTATAAGGGCAGGAAGTGGACAGAGAAAGACCGTAGACACTTTTGGGGTGCTATGGTGATGGCTTGGAGAGCTAACCAAGTCTTGAACCTGACAGACGAGCAGGAAAAGCTAGTAAATGAGGTTAGAAGCCGTTACAAGTTTGTAGATGAAACCCTTGAGGATTTGGAGCGCTATTTAGGCACTCCGTACCCAAAAAGAATGTATCAGTTCCCGATGACCGACAGAACGCGATACTATTATATCTGTGATATGATGAACGAGGGATACTATAGAAATAACAGGGGTGGAACAGTTGAACTTGACACAGACACTTATGGTGAACTGGTAGATAGGGATAAGATGACTATTAACCTATTTTTTCAAGAGGTGTATTTGACTGACAAAGTACCGCCAAAGGATAAGGCTAAGGTTAAAAAGTATATGCAAAACCGAGACGGCTGGGAACATAGGCGATCAACAAGATTTGGTAAAAGTATTAAACCAGCTTACGTTAAAAAAATGTAGTCAGTGTAGTTTATTTTTAAAAAGTGACTACATTTTAAATAGGAAGAAAACCCTTGATACATAAGAGATTAGAAAAAAGTGTTGTTTTTACTATTTTACTGACTACACCCCTAAAACCTTGGTATTATTGACTTTTATATAAAAATGTAGTTATTTTCTATTTATTAAAGAGTATATGAAGATAAGAGATAAAAGGCGTTTATTGTTTATTTTTTTGGGAGCAAGGTGACTACATGACTACGCATGGTGAAAAACCTTGTGACTGTAAGGCGGAGAGCGTAGTCACTAGATATCCCAAAATGACTACACTTTTTGGAATCGCGAGGAGGAAGCCTAAAAAGGAATGAGATTAGTAACTTAAATGAGTAACTTTTAAGACTGAAATCATACTTGTATTTTACATAATGAGAAAATGTAAATAGGAAATCACAAAAATAGCCCTCCCCCCTTGATAGACAAGGCGAGAAGGGAGATCACTTAAATTTAACAGAATAGAAGATATGTTAAATATATGGCACCAAAAAAGAGAGGAAAAACAGATGAATCAAAGCAAAGATTACACTCCATTTCTACAGGATAACTTTATTATTTTTAACAAAGATGGTATAATAGAGATGAGGAAAATACCAGACTTTGGAAGCGTGGTATTTACTAGTCAAGATGGTAACATTGTCCAGATTGAAACAACAATTAAAGAAAGATAGCTGACTAGACAACTAGAGGCGTAACATTAAAGCTAAGTAGCTTTTTTGTTGCGTCTCTTTTTGTTTTGAGAAAGAGGAATTAATGAGGAATAAAGACCCAGTAGAGAGTTGAAACCAATAAGCACAATCACAAAGAAATGAGGAATAAAAGAACATGGAAACATTACAAACTATTGAAACTAAAATTGACAAACTGATTGAACAAAATAAGAAAGATATTGAGACGACTGAGGCGGAACTGGTTAAAGCAAACCAAGCTGTTTCAGACGCTCAAGCCAAACTTGTACAGGCTCAAAAAGAAATCAACTCAGAAAAATATGTTGAAGCAAAAGGTGACTTATGGACGGCAGAACGTACAAAGGAATTTCACGAAGGACGTTTGAAAGAATTAACTACAAATCCAATGATTTCTTACGATGAATACCATACTATGCTTACAGACATTTATAGATTGGCCGACGAACAACAAAATACTTTCTTTACCCCAGCAGTAGCCAAACTAATGGAAATTGTAAAGCTGGGTGATGAGTCCGCCAAAGAAGTTGGTAAAGTAAACGAGATAATTAGAAAACTTGAAAAAGAGATTTCTAAGAATATAGAAGATTATAAAAGGGACAAAAACGGTGCATGGCTTAGTGGGCCATTTTCAAGTTTATCTTATTCTCCAAGAAACGCTTTACATGCCTATCAAGATAATTTAAAAGAAATAGCAGAGAGTTTTAAGAAGGGTCAAGGTTAAAAAATCCCCCTCCCCCTTCCATTTATCCCCCCACTAACAAATAGAAAGATGAGGTATATAGAATGACCCTACCTACTGGTAAGATTGATTTAAACGAATATGGAAATCATTTAGCTGAAAAGGCTAGTGAAATTTATGAAGAGAGAGGAAAGCGAGTAACTCAGCGCTTAGATAATCTTAGAGAAGAAGCATTATCAAGAGCTGGCAAGTGGCAAACTGTCCTAGATCGTTCTGGTGAACTATTAAAAGAACAGAAGGAAAGAAAGAGAGGTCAAGAGATTGAACGCTTGACGGAAGAGAAGCGGAAGGAGATTGATAGAGAAGTTAGCCAGCGCCTATCAATGCCTGACGAACACCAGCAAAAACTCAACAAAGGAATGAGTGAAATGCTGAAAGATTTATTTTAAAGACTCCACAAAAAAATTAAAAAAATTTTTTTAATAAAGTGAATCGGAAAAAATATTTTTTGTGAAAGGGATTGGAGAAGCAAGGGAGAAGGTGGGGGGATGACCCCCTCCCCCTCGGTGCTTCAGGGCTTCACACCGTCACTGTACATTTTTTCTCGCGAGCGAGAAAGACAAAAAGGAGTAAATAGAATTGAATGAAACCACTTTAACTAGAAAATGCTCCAAGTGTCATGAGACTAAAGAATTATCTAGCGAAAATTTTTATAGGAAGCATTCTGACAAAAAGGGCTTTTTAACAGTTTGTAAGTTATGTAATAAAAAGAAAGACGCAGAGCGTTACCAAAAGAAAAAAGACAAGATATTGACCCAAAAGAAACGATACTATAGACGGCAGAAAGAGCGCTTAAATGACCACTGACGAGGTAGAGAAGAAACTAAAAAGCATAAAGGAGCTTGATAGAGTGATTCATGAATTAGAGTTAAAAATCAGAAACCTAGAAAATGGTTATACACCTTCATCGTTACAACTTGGGAAACGAGTGAGAGCCAGCAAAAGCAATAGTACAGAAAATAGGCTTATACATAGTTTACAATTGAAAGATAAGGCTATGAAGCAACTCCAAGCAGTTACTAGCGAGCGTACTAAGATACTGGAATTAATAGAAAATCTTGTAGAACCAGATGAATGGTTAGTTATTACTATGCTATTTGTCCAACATTATACAATAACAAAGGTTTGTAGAGAGTTAACAATTGGAAGAGGCAGCTTTTACCGAATTAAAAAAAGCGCTATAGAATACTTGGCCAAGGTAGAAGGAGTAAACTAATGGAGCTGGATAAGTTTAAAACGATGATGAACGTTAGAAAGCGGATGACTTACTTTCTGAGATTCCAGAGGATGGCAGGACGTGAAAACCATGTTACGATAGATGAACAGGCTTGGAAACTTGTCTTACCTGATCAGTGGAATTTGACTAGTAAGCATGAAAAAGTAATCAGAGAGGGTCTAGAAACATTTGTCCATGATATCAATAGGATAGAGAATGAACGTGCTAGAAAGTGTTTTATCATTCATTATTGCTACATGAGAAGACAGACGGCAAGTGAATGTGCTAAGATTGTTGGGGCTAGTTCAACTAGCTATCAGAGATACAAACAGATAGCCGTCTTAAACTTTGCGAGAATCCACGAGAACGGAGAACTAGAAGCCTATAAGTAGCTATCAGCTGAATAATTGTAGTCTAGGGCGCCCCAGTTTAGGAGAGGTCTTTATACTGCTATTGTAAAAAGAGGGAATCGGTTAATTTATGCCACGCAAAAAAGGAACTGACTTAGGCGCCAACCTAAAATAGGCTATTGGGTGCCAAATCAGTTCCTTTATACTTAAGTATACAACATTCGTACAAGAAAAGCAAAAGAAGTGAGGCGATAAAATATTGACTAGTAGGAACAGACTGCTATCAATTACTATAAACCGTGTCGAATTAGAGGAGTTTTTTGCTTGCCTATATCCGCAGGCGCTAAAAAACGGAAGACATGGTATAATAGTACCAGGTAATAAAAAAAGCACGTTTGACCGTGCTAGTTTCTTGCCTGCTGAACTCATCATATAGTATAGTGGCTCCTTTATGGGGCTTTTTTTGTGAACATTTTTAGGAACTTTTAAAGAATTTAAAGAAAATATAAGGAAATATGATTTTAAAGAAAATCAGGAATATCAAGGCCTTTACTTACTAATGAAATATAAAAATCAAGCGGTAGCGGAATAACTCAAAATGTGATAAGATAGGGGTATGAATCTGAAAGTGAAACAAAAAATACCATTAAAAATCAAGCGCATGGGAATTAATGGTGAGGGAATCGGCTTTTATCAAAAAACATTAGTCTTTGTGCCGGGTGCTCTCAAAGGTGAAGATATCTATTGTCAGATTACTTCTATTAAACGTAACTTTGTTGAGGCAAAATTGCTGAAGGTCAACAAGAAGTCTAAATTTCGAGTTGTGCCAGCTTGTACTATTTACAATGAGTGCGGAGGCTGCCAAATCATGCACCTGCATTATGATAAGCAGCTGGAGTTCAAGACGGACTTGCTTTATCAAGCGCTGAAAAAATTTGCCCCTACAGGATATGAAAACTATGAAATTCGTCCGACAATTGGTATGCAGGAACCAAAATATTACCGTGCTAAGTTACAATTTCAGACTCGAAAATTTAAAAATCAAGTCAAGGCGGGCTTATATGCACAAAACTCCCACTATTTAGTAGAGTTGAAAGACTGCCTAGTACAAGATAAGGAAACTCAAGTGATTGCTAATCGTCTAGCAGAATTACTAACTTATCACCAGATTCCAATCACGGATGAGAGAAAAGTTCTAGGTGTTAGAACTATAATGGTTCGACGAGCAAGAAAGACTGGACAGGTTCAGATTATTATTGTTACAAATCGTCAGCTTAATTTAACCCAACTAGTGAAAGACTTAGTTAAAGATTTTCCAGAAGTTGTGACAGTAGCTGTGAATACAAATACAGCTAAAACCAGTGAGATTTATGGTGAAAAGACAGAGATTATCTGGGGAGAAGAGAGTATTCAAGAAGGTGTACTCGATTATGAATTTTCACTATCTCCTCGAGCATTCTATCAACTAAATCCTGAACAAACAGAAGTCCTCTATAGCGAGGCGGTAAAAGCGCTGGATGTTGATAAAGAAGACCATTTAATTGACGCTTATTGTGGAGTTGGAACGATTGGATGTGCCTTCGCAAAGAAGGTTAAAACACTCAGAGGTATGGATATTATTCCAGAAGCCATTGAAGATGCCAAGCGAAATGCTAAAAGAATGGGATTTGACAACACACATTACGAAGCAGGAACGGCAGAAGAGATTATTCCTCGTTGGTACAAGGAAGGCTACCGAGCAGATGCTCTGATAGTAGATCCACCACGTACAGGTCTGGATGACAAGTTATTAGATACAATTCTTACCTATGTACCAGAAAAAATGGTTTATATTTCTTGCAATGTTTCGACCTTGGCTCGTGATTTAGTGCGCTTAGTAGAAGTCTATGATCTTCGTTATATCCAGTCGGTCGATATGTTTCCACATACAGCTCGAACGGAAGCAGTTGTAAAATTAATTAAAAAAGTTTAAAAAAGGTGTTGACAAGTTTGAAAAAGTCTGTATAATAGTAAGAGTTGAAAATAACAACTCCGGTCCGTTGGTCAAGGGGTTAAGACACCGCCTTTTCACGGCGGTAACACGGGTTCGAATCCCGTACGGACTATGGTATGTTGTGGTTGAGGCACTTGATGAAAAAAAGATTAAAAAAGTTTCAAAAAAGTGTTGACAAGAAAAAGCAGCTGTGATATACTAATACAGTTGTCACTTGAGAGAAGCAAGTGACAAAGACCTTTGAAAACTGAACAAGAC
>NZ_KV802683.1:0-335 GCF_001810785.1 Streptococcus sp. HMSC073F11 | reverse complement strand
CAAGAGGGAATGATTTGCTTACATGAATTGATTAGTAGAGAAGAAGGAATAGTAGAAGATATCCCACGCTTACGTAAATACTTCAAAACTAAATTCCGTAATCGGATCCTAGACTATATCCGTAAGCAGGAAAGCCAGAAGCGTAGATATGATAAAGAACCCTATGAAGAAGTAGGTGAGATTAGTCATCGTATCAGTGAGGGAGGTCTGTGGCTAGATGAGTATTATCTCTTTCATGAGACACTAAGAGATTATAGAAACAAACAAAGTAAAGACAAACAAGAAGAGTTAGAACGCGTCTTAAGACATGAACGCTTCCGAGGGCGTCAAAGAGT
>NZ_KV802682.1:0-2621 GCF_001810785.1 Streptococcus sp. HMSC073F11 | reverse complement strand
AAAGGTATCCACAGCTTCGGTAAATTGTTTTAGCCCCGGTACATTTTCGGCGCAGGGTCACTCGACTAGTGAGCTATTACGCACTCTTTGAATGAATAGCTGCTTCTAAGCTAACATCCTAGTTGTCTGTGCAACCCCACATCCTTTTCCACTTAACAATTATTTTGGGACCTTAGCTGGTGGTCTGGGCTGTTTCCCTTTCGACTACGGATCTTAGCACTCGCAGTCTGACTGCCGACCATAATTCATTGGCATTCGGAGTTTATCTGAGATTGGTAATCCGGGATGGACCCCTCACCCAAACAGTGCTCTACCTCCAAGAATCTCTAATGTCGACGCTAGCCCTAAAGCTATTTCGGAGAGAACCAGCTATCTCCAAGTTCGTTTGGAATTTCTCCGCTACCCACAAGTCATCCAAGCACTTTTCAACGTGCCCTGGTTCGGTCCTCCAGTGCGTCTTACCGCACCTTCAACCTGCTCATGGGTAGGTCACATGGTTTCGGGTCTACGTCATGATACTAAGGCGCCCTATTCAGACTCGGTTTCCCTACGGCTCCGTCTCTTCAACTTAACCTCGCATCATAACGTAACTCGCCGGTTCATTCTACAAAAGGCACGCTCTCACCCATTAACGGGCTCGAACTTGTTGTAGGCACACGGTTTCAGGTTCTATTTCACTCCCCTCCCGGGGTGCTTTTCACCTTTCCCTCACGGTACTGGTTCACTATCGGTCACTAGGGAGTATTTAGGGTTGGGAGATGGTCCTCCCAGATTCCGACGGGATTTCACGTGTCCCGCCGTACTCAGGATACTGCTAGGTACAAAGACTATTTTAAATACGAGGCTATTACTCTCTTTGGCTGATCTTCCCAAATCATTCTTCTATAATCTTTGAGTCCACATTGCAGTCCTACAACCCCGAAGAGTAAACTCTTCGGTTTGCCCTTCTGCCGTTTCGCTCGCCGCTACTAAGGCAATCGCTTTTGCTTTCTCTTCCTGCAGCTACTTAGATGTTTCAGTTCACTGCGTCTTCCTCCTCACATCCTTAACAGATGTGGGTAACAGGTAGTACCTGTTGGGTTCCCCCATTCGGAAATCCCTGGATCATCGCTTACTTACAGCTACCCAAGGCATATCGTCGTTTGTCACGTCCTTCTTCGGCTCCTAGTGCCAAGGCATCCACCGTGCGCCCTTATTAACTTAACCTTATTTTTCTGACCTTTCAGTCATAAACTCTTATTAATACTACAGCGTTTTCGGTTTATTTTCTTGTTACTATTTGATATAGATATTCAATTTTCAATGTGCATTACTTGGTGATCTCTCACCAATGGAGCCTAGCGGGATCGAACCGCTGACCTCCTGCGTGCAAAGCAGGCGCTCTCCCAGCTGAGCTAAGGCCCCACAAGACCTCTCAAGACTAAACAAGACCAATGCGCAGTTCCTTATCCTTAGAAAGGAGGTGATCCAGCCGCACCTTCCGATACGGCTACCTTGTTACGACTTCACCCCAATCATCTATCCCACCTTAGGCGGCTGGCTCCTAAAAGGTTACCTCACCGACTTCGGGTGTTACAAACTCTCGTGGTGTGACGGGCGGTGTGTACAAGGCCCGGGAACGTATTCACCGCGGCGTGCTGATCCGCGATTACTAGCGATTCCGACTTCATGTAGGCGAGTTGCAGCCTACAATCCGAACTGAGACTGGCTTTAAGAGATTAGCTTGCCGTCACCGGCTTGCGACTCGTTGTACCAGCCATTGTAGCACGTGTGTAGCCCAGGTCATAAGGGGCATGATGATTTGACGTCATCCCCACCTTCCTCCGGTTTATTACCGGCAGTCTCGCTAGAGTGCCCAACTGAATGATGGCAACTAACAATAGGGGTTGCGCTCGTTGCGGGACTTAACCCAACATCTCACGACACGAGCTGACGACAACCATGCACCACCTGTCACCTCTGTCCCGAAGGAAAACTCTATCTCTAGAGCGGTCAGAGGGATGTCAAGACCTGGTAAGGTTCTTCGCGTTGCTTCGAATTAAACCACATGCTCCACCGCTTGTGCGGGCCCCCGTCAATTCCTTTGAGTTTCAACCTTGCGGTCGTACTCCCCAGGCGGAGTGCTTAATGCGTTAGCTGCGGCACTAAACCCCGGAAAGGGTCTAACACCTAGCACTCATCGTTTACGGCGTGGACTACCAGGGTATCTAATCCTGTTTGCTCCCCACGCTTTCGAGCCTCAGCGTCAGTTACAAGCCAGAGAGCCGCTTTCGCCACCGGTGTTCCTCCATATATCTACGCATTTCACCGCTACACATGGAATTCCACTCTCCCCTCTTGCACTCAAGTTAAACAGTTTCCAAAGCGTACTATGGTTAAGCCACAGCCTTTAACTTCAGACTTATCTAACCGCCTGCGCTCGCTTTACGCCCAATAAATCCGGACAACGCTCGGGACCTACGTATTACCGCGGCTGCTGGCACGTAGTTAGCCGTCCCTTTCTGGTAAGATACCGTCACAGTGTGAACTTTCCACTCTCACACTCGTTCTTCTCTTACAACAGAGCTTTACGATCCGAAAACCTTCTTCACTCACGCGGCGTTGCTCGGTCAGACTTCCGT
>NZ_KV802680.1:0-243 GCF_001810785.1 Streptococcus sp. HMSC073F11 | reverse complement strand
ATTGGTGCCTTTATTGGAATTATAGTATTTATTGCCTACATACCTCAAATTATCGCTAATTTACAAGGAAATAAAGCTCAACCATTTCAACCTTTATCAGCTGCTATATCTTGCTTAATCTGGGTTATTTATGGATGGACAAAAGAACCTAAGAAGGATTGGATACTAATCATTCCAAATTCAGCCGGTGTTATTTTAGGTGGAATCACTTTTTTGACTTCACTCTAACAAATCTAATAGTAT
>NZ_KV802679.1:0-42974 GCF_001810785.1 Streptococcus sp. HMSC073F11 | reverse complement strand
TAATCAATTCATGTAAGCAAATCATTCCCTCTTGGTCCCAATCTGATAGCTCCCATAAATGGAGATGATATTCATTTCTACACTTATATACAATCCCCTGGACTTCTTCATATAATTCTTTAAACATAACGTTCCCCTTTCTAGATACAGTCTAACAGATTCAGAAACACTTTTGTCCCATTTCCTCCATTCTGTTCCCTACACCGTCTAAACTGCACAAAAAAGAGAGGACATACCTCTCTTTGGGTTATAATTCTGCAATTTGGTTTAGGTTTACTTCTGCAACTGTGTCATTACCAAACATAGAGATAATCATCTTCACTTTATTGTTATCAATCTCTGTAATCTTACCAGTATAGTCTGCAAAAGCACCATCAATGATACGTACAGTTTGACCAACTTCAACATCGATATCAAACTCTTGTACAGTTTGTCCCATAGAAACCAAGATATCACGGATTTCTTGTTCCAATAATGGAGTTGGTTTTGATCTATTTCCGTGAGATCCGACGAATCCTGTAACGTTTGGTGTGTTTCGAACAACAAACCAAGCTTCATCTGTCATCACCATTTCCACAAGAACATAACCTGGAAAGCGATTCTCTTCTACTTCTTTTCTCTTTCCATTTTTTTCAACTTGCACTGTTTGTGTTGGAATTTCAACACGTAAAATATTATCCAACATATTGTAGGTTTGTGCACGTTGTAATAGATTTTCTTTTACCTTATTTTCATAACCAGAATAAGTTTGTAAAACAAACCATCCTTTATCAAAACTATCCATGATACTTCCTTTCATAATAGAAGATTTCTAGCGTGAATAACTCCACAGGTCTTCTAAAAAATGTTAATAAATCGAATCAAACCTGAAACAATCAACTTGTCAAAAATATAAATAATCACAACAAAGAAAGCAGTGTATTCCATGATAGAACGAAAATCTCTCCAGCTTTCCTTGCGAGTTGGCCATGTTGTGTCTTTAAGAAGTCTAAAAATATCTCCAATAAAACGCATCGCTCTCTCCTATCTCGTTTCTCTGTGTGTAGTGTACTTACCACAATGTTTACAAAATTTATTTACTTCTAGTCGTGTTGGCTTGGGGTTTCCGCTGATCTTGATTGAATAGTTTCTCGAACCACAAACCGCACAAGCTAGGCTTGCTTTTTTTAATGCCATAACGCCTCCATCTTATCTATTATAACAAGAAAGCTAGGCTTTGACAAGCATCTTAACGAAATAGATTGACTACCGAATCCCATATCGTTTGAGCCTTTTCCTTAATTTTAGCATCCGAGATAGCACGGCTAGCCTCATCTACCAGATTTTGTGCACGACTTCTAATATCAGAAAGGCTATTATCCGCCTGATTTTCTTCATTACTCTGTACTTGATTTCTTGTATTGGCTGGTGCAATTCCATTTTGCTTATAAGCATTTTCAACTGTAAAGGTACTTCCTGGCGTATAAGGTAAAATGGTATTTGCAATGTTTCTAAAGACATGGGCTGCACCGTTTGAAGTAGATCCTGCTAGATAGTGGCTTTCATCAGTGGTAGGGAAACCAAGCCAGTGACTAATCACTACATCCGGAGTATAACCAATTACCCACTGGTCACTTGTGTATTCAGGATTGAAAACAGCTTCAGTTGTTCCAGTTTTTCCTGCCATGACATAATCTGCAGGAGATGAACTAATACCGGTACCGTTGGTGAATGTCCCCAACATCATACTGGTCATCTTATCAGCTACAGACTTATCAATCACCCGTTTTTGTGAATTTTTATGGCTCGCAATGACCTGACCACTAGCATTTTCAATTCTACTAATAAAATGAGCTTCCGGCATTAAACCTTCATTTGCAAAGGCAGCATATGCTTGAGCCATTTGCAGAGGGTTGGTTTCAACACCGCTTCCCAAGGCGACGCCAAGAACACGGTCGACCTTTTCCATGTTGAGTCCGAATTTTTCGCCTGCCTCAAAAGCCTTATCAACGCCCAAATCATTAACAGTGGCAACAGCAGGCAGATTAAGCGATTCTGCCAAGGCTTGATACATAGGAACTTCTCGACTCGTTTTGATCCCGGCATAGTTATCAACCTTATAGCTGTCATACTGCATAGTATGGTTATCCAACTGCTTATTCAAAGCCCAGCCAGCTTCAACTGCAGGCGTATAAACAACTAAAGGCTTAATTGTAGAACCAGGGCTACGTTTTGATTGAGTTGCATAGTTGAAATTCCGGAATCCAGTTTTATCATTGCCAGCAACCTGACCGACAACTCCACGAACTCCACCTGTTTTCGGTTCGAGAGCCACACTTCCTGATTGAGCAAATGTTCCATCCTCTGCCCTCGGAAATAGCGATGTATTTTCATAGACAACCTGCATATTTGCTTGATAGTTTTGGTCCAGCTCTGTATAAATGCGGTAGCCATTATTGACAATTTCTTCCTCTGTTAGATTATACTTGGAAACAGCTTCATTAACCACCGCATCAAAGTAAGAAGGATAGCGATAATCTGAGATTTTTCCTTCATACTTATCGTGCAATTGCGAAGTCATATCAACTTCTGCAGCTTCGGTTTCTTGGTTTTTATCAATGTAACCCGCTGCAAGCATATTCTGCAAAACAGTATCGCGACGATTGGTAGAATCTTCTACAGAATTCAAAGGATTATACAGTTCCGGCCCCTTTAGCATTCCTGCCAGAGTCGCAGCTTGATCCAAACTCACTTCTGACGCAGAAACTCCAAAATATTTCTTACTCGCATCTTCTACACCCCACACACCATTTCCAAAATAAGCGTTGTTAAGGTACATGGTTAGAATTTGATCCTTACTATATTTTTTTGTTAATTCTAAGGCAAGGAAAAATTCTTTCGCTTTTCTCTCAACAGTTTGATCCTGCGACAGATAGGCATTTTTAGCCAGCTGTTGGGTAATAGTAGAACCACCACCTGAACGACCAGCAGTGATAATCGCCAAGAAGAAACGACCATAGTTAATCCCGTCATTTTTATAAAAAGAACGGTCTTCTGTCGCAATAACGGCATTCTGCAAATTTTTACTGATATCAGTCAGTTCAACATAGGTTCCTTTTTGACCAGACAAGGCACCAGCCTCCTTTTCTTCACGGTCAAAAATAAGAGTTCGAGTTTTCAAGGCATTTTGCAAATCATTGACATTGGTTGACTTGGCTACAGCAAACAAATAGGTTCCAACTAGCAAGCCTGCACTCAAACCTAGTATAAGGACAATCTTTGTTAGATGATAGCGACGCCAGAATTTTCGAATTGGACCCACTTGGGCTAATTTTTTTCTATCACTGCGAGAACGACGCAAGCTAGTAGACCCAGAATCCTCTGATTCACTTGTTTCTTTTTTAAAAAGAGAAAGAAATTTCTCGAATAATTTATCTAATTTCATGCGTTTATTTTATCATCTTCATCATAGGAAGACAAGAATTTAGCTATTTCCTATCAAAATAGGGCTTTTTTTGTTACAATATCTGTATGCAATTCACATTTACATTACCAGACTCTCTACCTCAAATGACGGTAAAGCAATTACTTGAGGAACAACTCCTCATTCCTAGAAAAATCCGGCATTTTTTGAGAATCAAGAAACATATTTTAATTAATCAGCGAGAAGTTCGCTGGAACGAGATGGTAAATCCTGGAGATATTTGCCAGTTAACGTTTGACAAGGAAGATTATCCCGAAAAAGAAATCCCTTGGGGCAATCCTAACCTCGTTCAAGAGGTTTATCAAGATCAACACTTGATTATTGTCAACAAACCAGAGGGGATGAAAACGCATGGTAATCAGCCAAACGAAATCGCCCTTCTTAACCATGTCAGTGCCTATGTTGGCCAAACCTGCTATGTCGTTCATCGTCTGGACATGGAAACCAGTGGTTTGGTTCTCTTTGCCAAAAATCCTTTTATCCTGCCTATTCTCAATCGCTTACTGGAGAAAAAAGAGATTTCTAGGGAATATTGGGCACAGGTCGACGGACATATCAACAGCAAAGAACTTGTTTTCAAAGACAAAATTGGACGTGATAGCCATGATCGCAGAAAGCGAATAGTTGATACAAAAAATGGACAATATGCTGAAACACATGTAAGCAGATTAAAGCAATTCCCAAACAAAACTTCCTTGGTTCGTTGCAAACTAAAGACAGGGCGAACCCATCAAATTCGTGTGCACCTTTCGCATCATAACTTCCCTATTTTAGGCGACCCTCTCTATAATAGTAAATCAAAAACAAGTCGGCTTATGCTCCACGCCTTTCGACTGTCCTTTACCCATCCGCTTACTCTAGAGAAATTAAGCTTCACTACCCTATCAGATACTTTTGAAAAAGAGTTAAAAAAGAATGGATGATAGCGTCATCCATTTTTAAATATTTAAAAAGCAAGACCAGAGGCCTTGCTTTTTATCGACTCATGAATTATTTAGCGATTTTTGCGAAGTATTCAAGAGTACGAACAAGTTGTGCAGTGTATGACATTTCGTTGTCGTACCATGATACAACTTTAACCAATTGTTTACCGTCAACGTCAAGAACTTTAGTTTGAGTTGCGTCAAACAATGAACCGTAAGACATACCTAGGATATCTGAAGATACGATTGGATCTTCAGTGTATCCGTATGATTCGTTTGAAGCTGCTTTCATAGCTGCGTTCACTTCGTCAACAGTAACGTTCTTTTCAAGAACTGCTACCAACTCAGTTACAGAACCTGCTGGAACAGGAACACGTTGAGCAGCTCCGTCCAATTTACCGTTCAATTCTGGGATTACAAGACCGATAGCTTTTGCAGCACCAGTTGAGTTAGGAACGATGTTTACAGCACCAGCGCGAGCACGGCGAAGGTCACCACCACGGTGTGGTCCGTCAAGAATCATTTGGTCACCAGTGTAAGCGTGGATAGTAGTCATCAATCCTTCAACAACACCAAAGTTGTCTTGAAGAGCTTTAGCCATTGGAGCCAAGCAGTTTGTAGTACATGAAGCACCTGAGATAACTGTTTCAGTACCGTCAAGAACGTCGTGGTTAGTGTTGAATACAACTGTTTTAACGTCGTTTCCACCAGGAGCAGTGATAACAACTTTTTTAGCTCCACCAGCGTGCAAGTGTTTTTCAGCAGCTGCTTTCTTAGCAAAGAAACCAGTAGCTTCAAGAACGATTTCTACACCGTCGTTAGCCCAGTCGATTTGTTCTGGATCACGTTCAGCAGAAACTTTGATGAATTTACCGTTAACTTCAAATCCACCTTCTTTAACTTCAACAGTACCGTCGAAACGACCTTGAGTTGTGTCGTATTTCAACAAGTGTGCAAGCATAACTGGATCTGTAAGGTCGTTGATACGAGTAACTTCAACACCTTCTACGTTTTGGATACGACGGAAAGCAAGACGACCGATACGTCCGAAACCGTTAATACCAACTTTAACTACCATTAGTGATTTCCTCCTTATGAAAATCATGAAATTTTTATTGTGAAAAGAGTAACTTGAATCACTACAAATCACCTTTCAACAAACCTATTATATAACTATTTAAATTTAATTGCAAGTACGGGCATTGTTTTTTGTCTCCACCTTACTTATTTTTCTTTCTTCTTTCAAAGCCTATACTGCTGTCTTTCTTTGTCTACATAGTCATTTCCCACTTTTCTTTTGAGATAAAAATCTAAAACAGAAAGCTAAAATTTATTTTCGATACTCCAATTTCACAAAAAAGAGACAGGAAATTCCTGTCTCTAGGCTGATAAACGATTATTTACGGCGTCCTGGTCTTTCTTTGTAACCATAGTAAGAATCTTCGATGATTTCTTGCATGTGGTCAACCATTGGAAGACGTGGGTTAGCTGGTGAACATTGGTCTTCATAAGCAAGGAAGGCCAATTCACGAGAATGTTCTTTCCATTCTTTTTCATCGATTCCTTGTGCTTTGAAGTTCATTTGGATACCTACGCGCTCACCAAGTTCGTAGACAGCTTTTGCGTAAGATTCCACACCTTCTTCTGGAGTAGAAGCTGGAAGTCCAAGCATGCGTGCGATATCTTGGTATTTTTCATCCGCACGGTAGTAGTTGTACTTAGGCCATGTTGCTGTCTTAGCTGGACGTGTACCGTTGTAACGGATAACGTATGGAAGCAAGATTGCATTTGTACGACCGTGGATTGTGTGGAATTGCGCACCGATTTTGTGAGCCATTGAGTGAGAAATACCTAGGAAGGCATTAGCAAAGGCCATACCAGCGATTGTTGAAGCGTTGTGCATTTTTTCGCGTGAATGGAAGTCTGCATTCTTAACTGAGCTTTCAAGGTTTTCAAATACAAGCTTGATGGCTTGAAGTGCAAGACCGTCAGTGTAGTCGCTAGCCATTTGTGATACGTAAGCTTCAGTCGCGTGAGTCAATACGTCCATACCAGTATCAGCAGCAACAAATCCAGGAACTGTCAATACCAAAGCAGGGTCTACGATTGCCACAGTTGGTGTCAATGAGTAGTCAGCGATTGGGTATTTACGGTTATTTGCTTTATCAGAGATAACGGCAAATGGTGTTACTTCAGATCCTGTACCAGATGTTGTTGGGATTGCGATGAATTTAGTCTTCTTACCAAGCAATGGGAATTTGAAGGCACGTTTACGGATATCCATGAATTTTTGTACAAGGTCACGGAAGTCCACTTCTGGTTGTTCGTAGAAGAGCCACATTACTTTAGCAGCATCCATTGGAGATCCACCACCAAGAGCGATGATTGTATCTGGTTTGAAGGCACGCATAATCTCAGTACCACGTTCAACTGTAGTGATATCTGGATCTGGTTCTACATCAGCAAAGATTTGGTAAACAACCTTATTGCGACGAAGATCAAGTTGTTCGATGATACGATCAAGGAAACCAAGCTCTACCATGGCATGGTCAGTAACGATCATGACACGTTCAACGTCACGACATTTTTGAAGGTATTGAATTGAATCACGTTCAAAGTATGTTTTTGAAGGAAGTTTCATCCATTGCATGTTATTTCTCCGTCTTCCGACTTTTTTGATATTCAAGAGGTTAATGGCACTAACGTTATCCCCAACTGAGTTTCGTCCGTAAGAACCACATCCAAGTGTCAATGATGGCAAGAAGGCATTGTAAACGTCCCCGATACCACCGAAAGTAGAAGGTGAGTTACAGATAACACGAATAGCTTTAACAGCTTTACCAAATTCTTTAGTCAATTCTTCGTCAGCTGTGTGGATAGCTGCTGAGTGTCCAAGACCGTTAAATTCAACCATTTGACGAGCTTTGGAAATACCATCTTCACGGCTTTCAGATTTCAAAACTGCGATAACTGGTGACAATTTTTCACGGGTCAATGGCTCGTTTTCACCAACTTCTTTACATTCTGCAGCAAGAATATTTGTTCCTTCTGGAACTGTAAATCCTGCTTGTTCTGCAATCCAAGTTGCTGGCTTACCAACGATGTCAGCGTTCAATTTCGCACCAGCACAGTTTTTGCTGTTTGCTTTCACGCCGAAGCAGAATTCTTCAAGAAGAGCTTTTTCTTTTTTGTTTACAAAGTAAGTGTGGTAAGATTTGAACTCTGCTACAAATTCATCGTAAATTTCTTTATCAATGATAACCGCTTGCTCTGAGGCACAGACCATACCGTTATCAAATGATTTAGACATGACGATATCGTGTGCTGCTTGACGGATGTTAGCTGATTTTTCAACATAAGCTGGAACGTTTCCGGCACCTACCCCAAGAGCTGGTTTACCACATGAGTACGCAGCCTTCACCATTGCGTTACCACCTGTTGCAAGGATTATCGCAACACCTTCGTGGTTCATAAGAGCACTAGTTGCTTCCATAGATGGTTCAGTGATCCATTGCACACAGTTTTCAGGTGCACCAGCTGCGATAGCTGCATCGCGGACGATACGAGCTGCATGAGCAGATGATTCTTGTGCTGATGGATGGAAGGCAAAAACGATTGGATTACGTGTCTTCAATGAAATCAATGATTTGAAGATTGCTGTTGATGTTGGGTTTGTTGTTGGAGTGATACCACAGACAACACCAACTGGTTCAGCGATAAGAGTCAAACCTGTTACATCGTCTTCTTCGATAACACCAACTGTTTTAGTGTGACGCATGTTGTTTACCACGTGTTCACAAGCAAACAAGTTCTTAGTTGCTTTATCTTCGAATACACCACGTCCTGTTTCTTCAAAGGCATGTAAAGCCAATTCTCCGTGGGCATCCAAAGCTGCTACTGATGCTTTAGCAACGATGTAGTCAACTTGCTCTTGATCCAATTTACGCATTTCTTCAAGGGCAACTAGAGCTTTTTGCACCAATCCATCAACATGCTTTTCAGCAGCGAGTTTCTTTTCCTCTGGTGTCACAGTTTTTTTATCAGCCATATTTTCCTCCATAGCTTTCAAGGATCGATATCCTTTGTTAATTTTTTCACAAGTTTATTATAACGCATTATTTCAACTTTGTAAACAGTTTCATAAATATTTCACAAAGAATTTTTTATTGTTTGTGAATTTTTTCTCATTTTCTTTACTTATCAAGTTTTTTCTTTAGAGTTTGTGAAATGAATTTCAAATATTTTTTTATTTCACAAGCTTGATTGGAAGAGGAACTTGGAAAGAGATAAATTTTCTAGTAAGCGCTTACTTTTAGATGATAACAATACCTCCTTTGATAAGGAGGCTTTATTTTTGTTGAAAAACGCCTTGTTTAAAAGTCCCTTCATAAACAACTTCTTGTTCTGTTGTTAGTTTTCCTTTTCCTTCAGCCTGACCATTTACAAAATCGCCTTCGTAGGTCCAGCCTTCTTTAGATTGAAAGGTACCTTTTCCGTTGAAGGCTCCATTGTTGAAACCACCTGTATATTGGTCCCCATTTTGGAAGGTAATGGTTCCTTGGCCATTCATTTTACCACGTACAAGACTGCCGTCGTAAACAATGGTTCCATTATCAAGCTTTAGAACACCTTTTCCGGGAATATTTAGAAAAAAGACGAGTACGGCACAAAAAACAATGGTAACTACTGCCAAAAGCTCTAAACGTGGACGAGTCAGATAGACACGATACTTTTCGTAAAAATTCTTAAGATTTTCCATCTTCACTCTCCTTCTCTAAACGTTCTAACCATGCTTGACACCCCTCTTGAACACGCTGATAGGTTTCCTCAAAATCTCCTGTATACCAAGGATCTGGAACACTTTCAGATGCAAATGAGTAAATCTTATCTTGACAGTCTACTGGACACATCTGACGTAGGTCAGAAACATTTGAAGCGTCCATTCCGATAATATAATCAAAGGCTTCAAAATCTTCCTTACTAATCTGAAGCGATGTCTTGCCTTTATCATAAGGAATCTCATACTGTTGAAAAATCCCTTGAGTTCCCTTATGAATCGGATTGCCATGTTCCCAAGAAGAAGTCGCTCGACTTTGGATTTCATAATTATCTGTCATTGATTTCATAACAAACTCAGCCATAGGACTACGGCAAATATTCCCCAGACAGACAAAGACTAGTTTTTTCATCCCATTTCCTTTCTTTTATAGAAAAACGGGAGTTAGTAATCCCGTCTTATTTTTCAATTGCGCCTTCTAGTGAAGCTGTTTCTTTCAGCGGTAATACGGTCTTGATAGCAGCTAGTTCAAAAGTCAAGTAAACTCCATCTACATCAAGAACAATCGTTCTCTTCTCAGTATCTACTTCATCGACTGTTCCGTAAAGTCCACCGATTGTAATCACTTCATAGCCTTTTTGCAGTTTATTTAAGCTTTCCATACGTTTTTGTGCTTGTTTCTTTTGAGAGCGTTGCATAAAGAACATCAAGCCCAACATCGCTACAAGCATAATTAAAAATGTATAATTTGGATTCATTTTCTTCTCCTTTGTCTTTTACATAGGACTACTATATCAAATTTCAGCTACTTTTACAAGATTGTACCTTGCTTTTCTAATAAGAAAAACCAGAGCTTGCGCCCTGATTTTTAGGATTATTTCAAGTTTTGAACGACTTTTACAAGATTTTCAACTGTAAAGCCATATTCTGCCAATACTTTTGGTGCTGGGGCAGAGGCTCCAAAGGTATCAATACCGAGAACAGCACCATCTAGTCCAACATATTTGTACCAGTTTTGACTTGCACCCATTTCGACTGCAACACGACGGCGAACTGCATTTGGAAGAATTTCTTCCTTGTAAGCTGCATCTTGTTTATCAAAGACATCTGTAGATGGCATGCTGACTACACGAACTTTTGCGCCTTGACTAGCCAATTCTTTGGCAGCTGAGACAGCAAGATTAACCTCTGAACCTGTCGCAATCAAGATGGTATCAAAGTCTGCTGCATTTTCATAGACAACATAAGCACCTTTAGCAACCTTGTCGAAGTCTGTTCCTTCTTCAACAGTCAAGTTTTGACGTGTCAAGACAAGGGCAGTTGGTGTTTTTTCGCTTGTCACTGCAAGGTACCAAGCTGCTTGCGTTTCACGCGCATCTGCTGGACGGAAAACATTCAGATTTGGCATGGCACGAAGACCTGCTAAATGCTCAACTGGTTCATGAGTTGGACCGTCTTCCCCAACTGCGATTGAATCGTGGGTAAAGACATAAGTCACAGGAAGTCCTTGCAAAGCTGACAAGCGGACAGCTGCCTTCACATAGTCAGAGAAGACGAAGAAAGTTCCACCGTATACACGAAGTCCACCGTGAAGGGCCATCCCGTTCAAGATCGTTCCCATGGCAAATTCACGAACACCAAACTGAATGTTACGGTTCAAGCGATTGGCATCGTCTTGAAGTCCGTCAGTCTTGATATAAGTCATGTTTGAGTGAGCGAGGTCAGCTGATCCACCTAGGAAAGTTGGCAACTTAGCCGCTACAACGTTTAAGGCATCCTGACTCGAGTTACGAGTTGCTTGAGAGAAGCCATTTTCTAATGCTGGGAAGTCTGCTGGAGTCACTTCAACTGGATCACGTCCATCGATGATAGCCTCTACTTCTGCAGCCAATTCTGGATGCGCTTCTTTATAATCAGCAACTAATTTAGTCCAAGTTTGATAAGCTGATGCGCCACGGTCTGCAACATGTTCTTTGAAATCAGCATAAACTTGTTCTGGAATTTCAAATGGTTCGTAGTCCCAACCAAGGGCTTGACGAGTTGCTACAGTTTCATCTGCTCCAAGAGGAGCACCGTGTACGGCATTAGTTCCCTGTTTATTTGGAGAACCGTATCCAATAACAGTCTTCACTTCAATCAAAGATGGTTTACCTGAAGCTTTTGCTGTTTCGATAGCTGCATGGATTGCTTCCAAGTCTGTTCCATCTTCAACCAAGGCAGTATGCCAACCGTAGGCATTGTAACGGTCACGAACACTTTCTGTAAAGGAATCCTTTGTCTCACCATCCAAGTTGATGTCATTTGAATCATAAAGGACAACCAACTTATCTAGTTTTTGCAAACCTGCGTATGAAGCCGCCTCACTTGAGACACCTTCCATCAAGTCTCCGTCTCCACAGATAACATAAGTATAGTGGTCAAAGATATTGTAGCCTTCGCGGTTATATTTGGCTGCCAAGAAACGTTCTGCCTGGGCAAAACCAGTAGCAGTTGAAATCCCTTGACCTAGGGGACCTGTCGTAGCATCAATCCCTGCCGTATGGCCAAATTCTGGGTGACCTGGTGTTTTTGAACCCCATTGACGGAAGCTCTTGATCTCATCCATACTAACATCTTCAAAACCAGAAAGGTGAAGAAGGGCATAAAGGAGCATTGAACCATGTCCTGCTGAAAGAATAAAACGGTCGCGGTTAATCCAGTTTGGTTGAGCTGGATTGATACGAAGTTGTTTTGTAAAGAGGCTGTAAGCCATCGGAGCCGCTCCCATAACCACACCTGGGTGACCTGAGTTGGCTTTGTTGATAGCGTCAATACCTAGGAAACGAATTGCATTAACAGATAGATTTGACATAGAATTTCCTTTCTATTTGAGGTGATTATTGAATCACACATTCTATTTTACTATTATATGAAAAAATACATAGAATAGCAATTAAACAATTCGACGTAAATAAGTATTCTATTTGCTATCCTCTAGTCGCCTGATAGTAGGGAAGTAAGCGTTCATAAGCATCTTCTAATTTTTCTAAAATCACTTCTAATGATTGATTTTCTATGATAGAAACATCTGCTTTAACTAACACTTTTCGGATTTCTTGACCGCCTACCTTCTCGACTAAGACCTGACGATTTTCTTCGCTCGCCTCCCACCGTTGACTTTGGCCATCAGAGTAGGCTAAATAATAAATCCCTTCTACCGCTGGAATTTCTAGGACCTTGGCCTGCTTTCCTAAAGTTTGCTCATCTTTCTTGCGCTCGATGAAACTGACTTCTAGTGAGACTCCAAAATCAGAAGGACTTCCATACAAACGAAGAGCCAACATAGGTTCTGTCACTTTCCCCTCACGCTGTATATAAGCCCAGAAGTGTGGTCGCAAGCGCTGCGCTTGGTTCATCCACTGGCTAGTCTGTTGGAGTTGCCATTCTGGATGGCTTGCTTGAAAGGCTTTGGCTAACTCTGTAAAAGCCTTTCTGGCCTCTTGACCTTTGTGGCGAAATGCCATCATTTTCTCTCGTTCTTCTCCCGCTTTATCAGGATTACGGTACTGTAAACCTGCAAAGTCTAGATAGTCTCTTATCTTATTCAACATTAATTTAATCTCCTCCAGCTAGCAAAAAATCAGGATAACCCTGATTTTACTTATTCTGTATCTACGACAACATAACGATTTGGCTCATCACCTTCAGAGTAACTGGTCACGCCATCCATACGTGAAATAATACGATGAATAATCTTGCGTTCACTATTTGACATAGGATCTGTTTGATGACTACGTCCTTCTTCTAAAACACGAGTCGCCAATTTTTGAGCATAGGTCTGCAAGACTTCTGCACGATGTTCAACATAATCATTGACATTAATAGTAATGTAGAAGGTTCTTGCATAGCGGTTGTAAAGATAATTTTGAGCCAATAGTTGTAAGGCCTTCAAAACTTTACCATGGTAACCGATAATACGACCTGGCTCATTGGTATCAATTTGTAAATTGATGCTACGACGGTTATAATCATTTGAAATCGTCGCCTCAACATCCATATCATCAATGATTGTTTGGACATAAGTCGTTACTTCCGTAGCTACTTGTTCAATGTCAAAGCTCGGTTCCACTTTTAAGCCCAAATCTTCTAATTCTTGACTTTCAGTTTGTTCAGCTCGACTCTCAACAATAGGAGTTTCTACTTCTTCCCCGAAACCAGCTTCTTCAAGCTGTAATTCATTTAAAATCTCAATATGCCCAGTTTCTTCTAAAATGGTGTTAGCATGTTTTTCATTTTTCAAAATTTCAGCCTTAACTTCATCAGAAACCCCTTGGCCTTCTTCTTCAATCTTTTTAATTGCTTCTACAACATGCCCTAAATCAACAGTCGCTTGACTGACTGTTTTGACTGGTTCATTTTGTTCGTTAATTTCTTTAGGAACACCCTTTACAGCCTGCTGATTAGCTTTAATGACCGTTGTTTCACTAATAGCTTCAATATCAACTTGAGCTGGTTTTTTACCAAATAAACCAAGAAAGCCATTTTTTTCACGAGAAATGACTTTGATATGAGCCTTCAGTCTTGGGATATCTAATTCTTTCAATCCTTTCTGGATTGCTTCTTCAACAGTTGAACCTGTAAATACTACCATTACCAGATTCCTCCTTATTATTTCGTTTTCTGAGCCTTTTTCTTGGCTTTTCTTTTTCTATTTTCCAAATCTTTCTGTGCCTGAACTACCGCCTCGCGCTCTGCGATAATCTTGAATGGATTGTTCAAGAAATAGGTTTGCAAGACTTGATAAGCATTGGACACTGTCCAGTATAGGGCGACTCCACCTGGTGCATAAACTGCAAAGATAAAGATCAAGACTGGAATCCCATACATCATCGCAGTCGTAGCGCCATTACGCTCAGACAAGGCCTTGTTGGACAACCAAGTACTTAAAAAGGTAAATACAGCTGCTAAAATCGGAAGAACAAGGGTTGTATCCACACCACCAAGGTTAATCCATAAGAAATGACCTGTCTTTAAAAAGTCAACTCTTGATAGAGCTTGGAACAAGGCCAAGATAACCGGCATCTGAATCAAAATCGGCCAAAGAGAATCTGACTGTCTGACACCCATTTCTTTAAAGACTTTACGCATTTCTTGCTCTAGCTTAGTTCTGCTTTCCATATCTCGACCTGGATATTGTTCTCGAAGCGCCTTAATACGTGGTTGAGCTTCCTGCATTTTTCTGGAAGCCACCATTTGCACTTGAAAGACTGGCAAAAGCAGTGTACGAATCAAGACCGTAAAGAGAATAATTCCCACTCCGATACTGATATCAAATGATAAAAAGCGAATGATTTCCGCAAAGAAGTAAACAAATTTACTCCAAAAATCAGCCGAATCGGCTGTAATATCGCTAGTTGCCCCATTTGTTGCACAGGCTGTCATGATCAATAGGGACAGTCCTAGCAAACTAGTCAACTGTAGTTTCTTTTTCACTCCCATTTCCTTCCTGGTAAATCTTTGATAATTTTAATACGTGGAGTAGATTTTTCTCCATCTCTGCGTATCCCAAGGTTTCGACCCCTTTTCGAGCAATGACAACAAAGTCGACATCTTCTACCAGACTCCCTTTGGCATTCTGGATAATATGCCGAATCCGTCGCTTAATTTGATTTCTAGTGACGGCATTCCCCAGCTTTTTGCTAACTGATAGACCTACTCGAAAATGGTTTTTCTGGTTTTCTAATTGGTAGACAACAAATTTGCGATTGGCAAAACTTGTCCCCTCCTTGAAAATCGCCTTAAAATCTTTCTCTCTTTTTACACGAAAGTTTTTCTTCAAAACTCAACTCCATCTATTAAATTACTACTATTATACCATATTTTTCAAAAAAGCCAATCATAGCAAGGTTTTGGACATTTCCATCAGAAAAAGAAGCTGGAAAAATCTCTTTTCCAACTCCTTGTACGGAATATTTTTACTAGTTTTACTTATTTTTTCAAGCGTTCAACGTCACGGGCAATGACCAATTCTTCATCTGTTGGAATAACCAAGACACGGATTTTCGCTGCCTCTGTTGAGATGTCTCCTGTCACACCAAAGACATTCTTCTCTGGGTCAACATCACAGCCGAACCAAGAGATACCTGAAATAACATCTTCACGTACGTTTGCAGCATTTTCACCGATACCTGCAGTAAAGATAATAGCATCTGCTCCATTTAAGACTGCAAGGTATTGACCGATATGTTTTTGGATACGGTCAACATACATTTCATAAGCCAAAGTGGCATCGTGGTCCCCTTCTTTCATGGCAGCAATCACATCACGCATATCACTAGATTTACCTGAAACCCCCATTAGTCCTGATTCACGATTAAGAACGTGACTAATGTCTTCAGGAGTATTAAAGTCCTCTGTATATTGCATTAAGTAAGGAATGATAGCTGGGTCAATATCTCCTGTACGTGTTCCCATCATCACACCACCAAGTGGAGTGAATCCCATTGAAGTATCGACAGATTGACCGCCCTTAACTGCTGTGATAGAAGCTCCATTACCGATATGGCAAGTAATCAATTTCAAGTCTTCTAATGGACGGCCCAAGAGTTTTGCAGCTTCTCCTGCTACAAACTGGTGACTTGTACCGTGGGCACCATATTTACGAACCTTGTTTTCTGTGTAATATTTTGTTGGTAGAGGGTAGCGATAAGCTTTCTCTGGCATAGTTGTGTGGAATGAAGTATCAAAAACAACTACACTGGTAATGTCTGGCAACAATTCCTTGAAGGCACGAACACCTGCTGCATTGGCTGGATTATGGAGAGGAGCCAACAAGCTCAACTCTTCAACTTTTTCTAAAACATCTCCCTCAACGACTGTTGATTCTTTGAAATATTCTCCACCGGCAACAACACGGTGTCCAACACCTGTAATCTCATCATAAGCCTTGATAATATCGAAACGAATCAAGTCATCCAATAAGATTTTAACAGCTTGTGTGTGATTTTCGATATCCAAAATTTGTTGTTCAGAACGGCCATCAAATTTTACAGTTGAAATAGAATCTTTCAAACCAATCCGTTCAATTAAACCTTTAGCAAGAACTTTTTCCTCTGGCATTTGATAAAGTTGCCATTTCAAACTTGAACTTCCCGCATTGATTGCAATTGTTTTTGTCATAACATGATACCCCTTTTTAAGCGTTTTCATCTATTATAACAAAATCTATTTTATATTTCAGTACCTTGAGTCCATTTTTGAAAATTTTCTTTAAATTTCATTAAAACACTTGCATCTTGCAAGCTAGCAAGCGGATAAACAAAAGGATCTACTGCTGTTTCACTTTTCTTCTGTAAGATAAAAATCGTCTTGGATTGTTTAGCACTGGCAAAAAGATTTTCAGGCAGACTGATCATGGCAACCAGACTCGCTTCCTCTTTCAACCACCCTTTCAACAAATCACTCTGAGGACTGGTCAACAAATCACTCGGAGAGAGAAAAATAGCGTATCCATCTGACTTGAGATACTTAAGGCCTTGTTCCATGAGCAAGTGATGGGCGTAAGTATGTTCTTGGCTAGAAGCAACTTGATGACGCGACGCAACGGCGTCATCAGGATAATAGCCGACAGGCAAGTCGCTGATGACCACATCGCTTTCTTTGAGCATTTGTGGACGAACGGCATCTCCTTGGACAAAACCAGCCTGCAAACCAATTACATCTGCCATACTAGCCGCCAAATCAATCAGCAAATCATCCACTTCCATTCCCAAGTAATCCACCTTTTTATCAAGCGAGGTCAAGAAAGTAGCGCCCAAAATTCCCATCCCAGAACCCATTTCGAGGATCGTAATCTCCTTCTCTTTAAACAACTCTTCCACAATAAACACCAAAAGTAAAGCAATGGCATCTGGTGTAAACTGGTGATTGGCCTGTAGGGGCTCTGTCTGCCCAGCCTTCATCAAGAGAAACTGGTAGGTTTTGAGCCATTCTTCTTTGCGAAGCGCTAAGCGTTTAAGGGCCTGATTGTTTTCCTTGACCTGCTCTAACTCAGTCTCACCATCCAAATAGATGCTGTTTTGCTCCACCAGGGCGTCATAAAAGTTGGTCGCCAAATCACTTTGGATGACTTGGACATTCTCTAGTAAATACGTATAAGCTTGTTCAATTTTTTCAAAATCCATATTCCTATCTTATCAAATTTCCCTTCTTTTTTCCATCCTTATAGAAAAATCACTCCCTGATTAAGCGAGTGATTTTTGGGCTACTGTTAAAAAGAGTTCTGAGTAATTTCCTTGAAACAGGTCTTCAGCGCTATAGAGGATCTGACTATGTACAGATGAAAAACCAAACTGGGCTAGCCTGTTTTCCAGTTCAACCAATTCAAATCCATGATGGTTAGCCTCTGTCTTGGTAAAATCAGCAAGTAGGAGTTGTCCATCTTCCTTCAAATGTTGATGAAACAGTGAGAGAGCCGCATCCAAATCAGGCATATGATGAAGAACACGACAAACAACAATGAGATCAAACTCTTGCTCTAAGGGATTTTTCAGTAAATCTTGTTCCAAAAACTGGATATTCTTGATGTCTTGCTGCTCCGCTTTCAAACGAGCTTGTTCCAGCATTTTCTCCGAAATATCCACCAATGTTACAGACTTAGCTTGCTTGGCTAGGGGCAAGGTTAACAGACCCGTCCCTCCACCGAAATCCAAAATTTCTTTGTCTAATAGAAGATCAATCTGTTTCTCGACTGCTTGACAAACCAAGTTTGCAAGGAAGATATTTTTAGGGGAATCAAAAGTTTCTGCTTTGTGGTTAAAATCATGTTTCATATTTTTAGTTTAGCACAAAGTAGCTTGATTGGCTAGGAATTCTCTTTCTTTTCAGCCTTCTCTTCTGATTTTTTCTTCTCTGCTTGATTACTTGAATCAGTCACTACCTTTTCCTTTTTATCTATTTTCTCTTCTTTGATTTTGACTGAAGGAAAGATGAACTCATATTGACTCTTAGGCGTACGAACCGTCGTCACCAAGCTTGTTTTCTTGTTTTGATAGCTTACCTGACCTAGATTAAAGACCTGTTCCCCACTTTCTTGCTCAACCTTATCTTTGGTTCGCTTAGCCATGGCAAAAGCAATCAGCTTTTCTTTATTCAAAGCATAGTCTTGATAGTGGGCGACTTGTCTGTTCAAGTAAAATTGTAACAAAAGACTAAAGATGGCTGCCATAGTGACTGCATAGAGGAGAACACCTGCCTTAACTTTTTTCTTTTTCCACACGATAGATGAACTCCCTTTCTAAGCCTTTTTGGAACTGGAAATGAAAGCGCACCAGTTGGTTGTCCTCTGTAATCTGAGCTGATTTGAGTCCATAAATCATAGGCTGATATCCTCGTCCACTGGCATCAGTTTTTCGAAAATCATCCGATTTTGACTTACCTATCGCAATTTCCTTGCCATCCTGCTTCATATAGAGGCGATTGCCCTCCACTTTTTCGAATTGCGAACGGTCTAATTCTGCCTCCAGCTGGTCCACAAACAAGAGCCACTCCTTTTGCTCGCTTTGCTGCTGGTAGCGAACTTCTGAAATGAGGAGCTGACTCATGGCTTGAAAGAGGAGTAGGCTCCCACTGATAACAATAAGGGCAATCAGGGATTCCAACAAGGTGAAAGCCTTGACCTTATGGCTCTTTGATAGCCAACAACTGTTCTGAACCATGATAAACCTCCAATCCCTTTTCACTAGAAAACACCTGAATCTTAACTCCGTTGATGTTTACCTGATTTTGACCTGTCTGCAAGGCCATCTTAGCTACCCTCAAAACTTCTTCCTTTTGCAAGATTCTTGCTTCTTCCTGCCTATTTTTCTGAATTTGTCCCAAAAGGAGGGTTGCAATGCTAGCAAAGATAGCTAAAGCAACTACTGCTTCCAGTAAAATCACTGCCCTAATTTTTTGTTTCCTTAATGCGTTTAATTTTTCCATTTCCTAGATATAACTGATAGCGAATCGTTCCTTTACTGGTCTGAAATTCAACCTTAGCCAGGGACGAATTTCCCCCAGCTCGGTCAAATGTAATACTTTGTCCTGATGGTGCCTGAATTCCTTTAGGAACTGTCAACTTTTGACTGTCATTACTGATTGTGTGCCCATCTAAGTTTAGACTAGTCTTTTGCTGACTAGCTACACTGCGTTTTTGAGTTTCCCGATAGAGTTCTTCAAACTCCATAAAGAAAATCTGCTCCTCTACCGCCGCAAAAGTGGACTGGACAGAGCCGGATAAGCCCAAGGCAAGGATACTCACAAGTCCCAAAACCAAGAGGCTTTCCAGCATGGTAAATGCCTTAATCTGCAACGGTTTGACTGGTATTTTGTTTAGCATGGTATTCTTTATAAGCTTTAGCCTGTTCTTCTGTGATTCGCCCATCTGCTTGTAACTTACTTAGGCTAGCATCTTCATTTTTATCCAAACTATAAAGCTCTGCCTGGCTTTCTACCACCTTAACAACAGCAGCTTTCCCTTTGTCGTTGACTGCTTCTTTTTGCTTGGTCAGATTAGGTACAAAGAGCAGGAGAAGCACGCTGATGATGAGCAAGACCACCAACATTTCCACAAGTGTGAAAGCCTTCACTTTCGCTTTTTTCAAGAATGTCATGAGTTTTTTCATTTTAAAAATTTACCTCCATATTTTGATACATGGGCATGAGCATTGCCGCATAAAGTAAAACGATAATCAGAGCCACAAAGATAAAGACCAATGGCTGCACCAGATTCATGGTACGATTGACTCGGGTAAAAAAGGTTTCCCAAGTTTTTTCAGCATAGATTTCCAACTCACTCCCCAGCTTGGACTTGACTTCCCCATACTCGATGATAAGACTCAACTCCTTTTTAAAGAAAGGATAGGTTGCTATTGTTTGAGAAAATTCCCGACCATTTTGTAGGGCTTGAGCCAAATCTCGACCGATTTCTTTAAAGAGTTGGGAACCTTGTTCCTGCATGATCTGAAAAATCTGCATCAGCTCCATCCCCTGCGAAATCATATTCCCCCATTCACGCGCATAATAAGCTGTCAAATAGGTTTGCACAAAGATTCCAAGAAAGGGAAGGCGTGCTAAGATAGAAAAGACCCGCATCTTAGAACTTCTTTTATAAAAAGTTAGTGCTAAAAGGACACCTACTGAAACAAACCCTACCATGCCTAGAAAAATTTGTGGCAGATTACCGATAATTTGAGTGGCAATATTGCTACTATCCAGTTGTGGTAGTAGGTAGTTGCGTAGTCCCAGCATAATTAAGAGAAGAAAACCCAGCAAAATCAAGGGATAGGTCGCTACTTCAATTAGTTTTTTCTTGACCTTGGCAAGATTGTCTAGATATTCTTCTATCTTTCCCAAACTCAGGTGGAGATTCCCATGGACTTCAGCTAGAGATAACTGAGTGACAATGGCACTTGAAAAGCCCAAACTTTCCATCATTTCTGAGAATGATTTCCCCTGAGATAAGCCCGCACGCATCTGGGTCACACACTGCTTGTCCAACAAGGCACTCCTATCTAGAAAGGAGATAGTCTCCACCAGATGAAAACCGCTGGAAAAGAGATTATTAAACAAGGTGATGATATTTTTTTGCTTAGCTGTAGCTAATTTTTTCCGTTTCAGCCTGAAGACTTGTGATATGTCCATCTTTAAGAAGCTGGTCAATCTGCGCATTCCAGCGAGTTGGCTGGTGTTCTTGATAGTCTTTGTTTGCAAAGTCAACGATTCCTCCTCCCCCGATTAATCTCTGGTAGCAGACTCCTTGCAGAACGACTGCCAATTCCTCCTCACTCACGCCCAACTCCAGTAAACGTTCATAAACTCCTCGGATACTCTTGGCGTGAATGGTTGAAAAGACTGTCGCCCCTGTCAAACTGGCTCTGACCACTGCACGCGCCGTCTCACTATCCCGAATTTCGCCGATAATCAAGAGATCTGGTCGATGACGCAAAGAAAGCTTGATGAGATTTTCATAGGTTAGCCCAATCGCTTCATTCAACTGCAACTGGAGCATGTCGTCCTGCTTGATTTCTACAGGATCTTCGATGGACATGACTTGTTGTCCCTTAAAAAGGGACTTGGCCAATTCATGCATCAGGGTTGTCTTGCCACTGCCGACTGGACCAGCAAAGAGATAGAGTCCCCGTTGCCTGTACTTCTTTCCCAGTTCTTCAATATTCTGAAACCAAAAATGCAAGTCCTGCTCCTCATCGTGCAACAAGCGAATAACTAAACTCTCATGCCCTCGATAATCGCCAACGGTAGACAAACGTAGGGACGCCATCTTATCGTCATAGGTATAATCGCAGGAACCTAGCTGACTACGTCGCTTTTCCCCAACATTCATACCTGCCACAAACTTGAAATGACTGATGACGGCCGCAAACTTTTCAAAATCATAACAACCGATTTTACAACGCTCGTCTCCTATCCTCATATGAAGCTCATAGGCGTCTAACTTAGGGACAAAATAAATATCCTGCGCCCCTTTTTTCCGAGCCGAACGAATGATTTCTTGTGCAATTTCTTGAACCATACTTACCTCCTCACCTATACTATTCGCAAAGAGTTGGAAAAAATAAAAAAGCAACTCCAAAAAAGTTACTTTTTCTCTATTTTAATTTCATACGGCAAGAACGATGCCTTTCCTGACCGGTTTGTTTTTCATAGCCTGGGCGTAGTTTTTCATCTGGGATAACCTGCTCATCCTGTAAAAGAGCCAACGAATGGTATTGTTGTAAATACTCATCACATTCATCGCACCAGCGTTGGTCTTCTGGATCCCAAAAAATGGTCATCAAGTCACTTCTGCTTTTATAAAGAGGGGATTCTTGTTCCAATCTAAACCAGCAAGTTTTGTAGTATTTGAGAGCATCATAATACTGGTCAAACTTCTTACTTGCTACAATATCTTCTTCCCAACCTTCTAAGAACCACCACGGTTCAAAATCTCCGTACATTTCTATAACACGATACATATTCATTCATTCCTTTGTACCGTATATTATAACCAATTCCGCTAAACAAGGAAAGAAATATGCTCATTTCTTAATTTTTTTGATAAAAAATCCAGCCATCCTATGATGACTGAATTTCTATTTGCTTATGTTCCAAAATGTTTTTACTACTTAAGCTTCTGAAATATCATTTTCGATAATGACCTTAATTGCATGGTGGTCTGCTGCCTTACTGAAAACTTCATAGGCTTTTTCAATTTCACTTAGTTTGAAATAATGAGTTACCAATTTTTCTGGTTCAATCTTATGACTTTCAAGAGCTTTCAACAATTGTGGAGTTGTATTTGTAGATACCAAACCAGTTGTTACATTGATGTTGCGAATCCAAAGTTTATCCAAATCGAATTCGACTGGTTTACCATGTACACCACAGTTGGCAACTGTTCCGTCTACACCGATAATCTTTTGACAAAAATCAAATGTTGCAGGAATACCAACAGCTTCGATAGCAACATCCACACCACGACCATCTGTCAAATCATAAATTTCTTTAATGGCTTCTTCAGGGTCTGAAGAATTAATCTTGTGAGTCGCACCAAATGATACAGCAGTTTCCAAGCGGTTATCGTCTAAGTCTACCATAATCAATTTAGCTGGTGAATAGAATTGAGCTGTCAAAAGAGCAGCCAATCCAACTGGACCTGAACCAATAATGGCCACACTACAACCAGGTTCTACTTTCCCTTTCAAGACACCAATTTCATACCCAGTAGGCAAAATGTCTGATAGCATAACCAAGGCTTCATCTGACAAGTCTTCTGGAGTGTGGTAAAGAGTGTTATCTGCATGAGGAACACGTAAATATTCAGCCTGCATACCATCAATCAAGTGACCGAAAATCCATCCCCCTTCGTCTTCACAGTGGGCATAAATTCCTTTTTTACAGTAGTAGCATTTACCACAGGCACAGACACAAGAAATCAAGACCTTATCGCCTTTTTTGAAGTTCGAAACTCCTTCCCCAACTTCTTCAACTATCCCAATCCCTTCGTGACCAAGAATGGTACCACTTTGGCAAGCAGGAACATCCCCTTTGATAATATGGAGGTCTGTTCCACAAATAGTGGTTTTTACGATACGCACAATAGCGTCTGTTGGCTTGCGAATCACTGGTTTGTCTACATCAACAAAAGAAGCAAGTCCTGTTTTAACATAAGTATAGGCTTTCATAAAGCATTCCTCCGTTTTTTTATTTGTACTATTTATAATATAATTGTAAGCCTTTTCGTTTGTTTCTTCAAGTTTTTTTGTGATTTTTTTAACTTTTTTATTTACCGGTAAAGCAATATAGATAAAAAAGCAGAAGCTAGTCACTAACTTCTGCTTTCTCTCTTATGCTTGATAACGTTTCACACCATCTAGATAGGTTGCTACCAATTCCAAATCTTTATCTAATACGATAAAGTCTGCGTCGTAGCCTTCACGGATTTGACCACAGACATCATCAATGTGAACAGATTTAGCTGGGTTAAGGCTAGCCATCATGACCGCTTCGTGTGGATTTGCAATACCCCACTCGACTACATTTCTCATACCATCTTTAAGTTTGAGGATAGAACCTGCCAAATTACCAGTAGATTTGAGACGTGCAGTTCCATTTGCTACTACAACAGGGAATTCTCCCAACATATAGTCACCGTCTTCAAGCCCACCAGCTGTCATACAGTCCGTAATAAGAGCGATGTTTTCTGTCCCCTTTTGCTTAAGTAAAATCTCACAAGCTTTTGGATCTACGTGATAACCATCACAAATCAATTCTGCGTAAGTATGTGGGAGCTCATACATAGCTCCTACCATACCGAGTTCGCGGTGTGTTAAACCACGCATCCCATTATAGGCATGTACCCAAACACTAGCTCCAGCATCGACTGCCTTCTTAGCTTGTTCAAATGTCGCATCTGAGTGTCCAAGTGCAACTGTCACACCTTCACCTGTAATAGTACGTACAAAATCTTCCACCCCATCACGTTCTGGTGCAATAGCGATTTTATTTAGCATCCCTTTTGCAGCATCCTGCCAAGAATGAAACTCCTCAACACCCGGGTCTCTCATATAAGTTGGATTTTGTGCCCCCTTAAAAGTTTCTGTGAAATATGGACCTTCATAATAAATTCCACGAATCTTAGCACCTGTTGCTTCTTTATAATGGTTTCCAAGATTTTCAGTGACTGCAAGCAATTGCTCATAAGTGGCTGTTAAAGTTGTGGGCAAGAAACTGGTAACACCGGTACTAAGAAGTCCTTCACTCATAGTATGCAATGTACCTTCAATGTTGTTGTCCATCACATCTACACCTGCATATCCATGAATATGAGTATCCACAAGACCTGGTGCAATGCTATAACCAGTATAGTCAAGAACCTCTGCTCCTTCAGGAATTTGATCCACATGTTTCCCAAATTTGCCATCAACAAGTTCTAAGTACCCACCGCGACGAATGCCAAATGGATAGAAAAACTGATCCGCTTTAACGTAATTAGGCATAATAATGACCTCCTTAAAAGATTACTTTTGATATTTATTATGTCAATTACATTATAAACCTTTCTGATTCATTTGTAAATGGTATAGACCTGTTTTCTAGATATATTTTAAAAGAGCTGGATTTCTCCAACTCTTCTCTTTTTAATACAAGTTATTTTGATTTGACTGGCTTGTCTTGAGCTGTTTGCAAGGCTGCAGCAATGGTATCTGCATACAATTTAGCTCCTGCTTCAATTTTACTATTGTCACTTCCAAAATGGACTTGGTCTGTCCCAGTCCAAATTTCTGGATGTTCCTTAGCAGCTTGATTCCAATCTGCTATCGTGATGTAAGGAGTCTTCTCTGCTAATTCTCTCATATAGGCAGCCGCCTTCTCAACGATTGCGTAAGTCTCTTTTGTCTTATCCCCCTCATAAGGAGTCACCAAAACCATATGGTGCCCCTTAGGAAGATTTTTTACGATACTATCCCAGTCTTCCTTGTAATTTTCAGGATTATTTACCCCAGTTGCAATAACCACCATCTTTGGTAGAAATTTATTCTGGCTATTGTTGAGCATGATTTCGTTGGCGGTCTTGGTTGTTCTGCTGACTTGTGCATTAATCTGTGCTCCAGGAAGGGCTGTCTGCAAGGCTGTATTAGCTCTTAGTGCTACCGAATCACCAATTAACATAGTGCCATCAGCAATTCCTAAACTATCAGCTTCTACTCGTTCTGTCATCACCTTGGTCTGGCTAATATTTGTTGCAGCTTGCTTCAAGCCATTGACAGTTAAGTCTGTCTCAAAAGCTCCCACTTGTGG
This sequence comes from Streptococcus sp. HMSC073F11, assembly GCF_001810785.1. Classification (GTDB taxonomy): domain Bacteria; phylum Bacillota; class Bacilli; order Lactobacillales; family Streptococcaceae; genus Streptococcus. Next base: position 17,494 of record NZ_KV802679.1, on the reverse strand, counting down.
TGCCAGCAAAGTTACTAAGAAGACAATGAAGGCCAAGATTCCAGTACTTGCTGCAAGGATTGTGTGAATATGAGGCAGGGGACGAAGGGCTTGTATAATAGGTGTGTTCTTTCCCGCAATCCAAGGTTCCAGCACATAAAATGACAGGCTGGCAAATCCATAAGAAAAAAACAAAGTCAGTAACACAGCAAGAAGATTTGATGTCAACTGTGAGAAAATGATATAGAAAGGCCAATGGAAAAGATAAACCGCATAGCTAGTATCCGCTAAAAAGCTGATAATCTTTGGCTCCTGCATGTTAGGAGTCTTTTCATGTAAGACACGCGCCGCCAGAATCATAGCAAGGGCTGCAAGGCTGGCAAGCAAGAAGCCCATAAGATAGGCAAAGAGATAGGTAAATTTGACAAAGAAGGTCAAAATGAGTAAGAATCCAAAACCTCCTCCAAAAACCAAAAGGGTCTTGCGTAAATCCCAGATTTTATCCAATTGCTTAACTAGGGAAGTCGTCTGACGAACGCCTACAATCGTTGCTAACACACTTCCCAAAAAGAATGGATAGATATGAGTTAAACTGGAGAAGTAAACAGAAGAATAAGAAGTTACTAGAAAACTACCAATAAACATAGAGAAGAAGCTGATCAAGAAGGCAGCAGCAGACAAGAGAAAGACCATTCCCTTCAACTGACCATTTGATTTAGCCTGTTTGGATAAGAACCAAACTGCCAAGCCCCAGAGGATATAGTAGTGAACCTCAACAGCCAAGCTCCAATTATGAACAAACAAATGAGGAATGAACTGAGATTCATAACTTCCTCCTGTTAGAAGTTCATAGAAGTTGGTCATGAAGCCTAAGACACCCGCAATTTGACCCCCAATTCCAGCCACATAATCTTGGCGAACTAGAAAGGTAAAGGGCATGGTTACCAAGACCATCAAAACCACAGGTGGTACGATACGATAAAAGCGTCTCCTAAAAAATCCAACCAAATCAATTTCATGATTTTTAGAAAATTCTTCGATAAGTAGAGCTGTAATCAGGAAACCTGAAAATGTAAAAAAGACATCTACCCCGAAAAATCCTCCAGGAAAGATCGTCTGAAAGAAATGATACAAGAGTACCAAAAGTAAACCTGTAATCCTAATCAAGGAAAACCATTTAATACGCATACGAGTTTATTCTCCCTTTCATTGTACACTTTATTCTATCAAAAAAAGAAGAAAAATCCCAAGAGAAAACTTAGGATTTTTAGCTTATATCTATTCCAGTTTAAAAATTACGGCCTGACTTATTATAGCCATATTTTTCTACAAAATACTCACGGAATTCTAAGAGATTGTCATCCATGATGGCTTGTCGCACTTGCTTCATCAGGTTAAGCAAGAAGTAAAGATTGTGATAGCTAGTCAAGCGGATACCGAAGGTTTCATCAGCCTTGAGCAGGTGACGAAGATAAGCGCGTGTATAGTTCTTACATGTGTAGCAATCACACTCAGGATCTAGTGTCGTAAAGTCCTCAGCAAACTGAGCATTTTTGACAACCAAACGACCTTGACTGGTCATACAAGTTCCATTACGAGCGATACGAGTCGGTAAGACACAGTCAAACATATCCACCCCACGAATCACCCCATCAATCAAGCTATCTGGCGCTCCCACACCCATCAAATAGCGAGGTTTGTTTTCAGGCAACAATTGGGTTGTAAAGTCCAAGACCGCATTCATCTCTTCGTGGGTTTCTCCCACTGCCAAACCACCTATAGAATAACCTGGGAAATCCATGCTGACAAGGTCATGAGCTGATTGGCGACGCAAGTCTTCAAATCCTGCCCCCTGCACAATCCCAAACAAACCTTGGTCATGTGGACGACGGTGAGCCTTCAAACCACGCTCAGCCCAACGACTGGTACGCTCGATTGATTTCTTAACGTAGTCGTATGGTTGATAAAACTGAGGACATTCATCAAAAGACATCATGATGTCTGAGCCCAGATTATTCTGAATAGAAATAGCTTTTTCTGGGGACAAGAACATCTTAGAACCATTGAGATGATTTTTAAAGGTTACTCCTTCTTCTGTGATATTACGGCTATCTGCTAAGGAATAAACCTGGAAACCACCACTATCTGTCAAGATAGGCTGGTCCCAATTCATGAACTTGTGGAGACCACCAGCGCGTGCAATGAGTTCATCTCCAGGACGAAGCCAGAGATGATAGGTGTTTGACAGGATAATTCCCGAACCCATCTCCTTCAATTCTTCAGGCGACTGAGTTTTGACAGTGGCTTGTGTCCCAACCGGCATAAACATAGGTGTCGGGAAGGTGCCATGGGGAGTGATGATTTCACCCAGACGAGCTCCCGTGTGTTTTTCTTTCTTAATCAAACGATATTTGATTGGTGAATCTGACATTTTTTACCTCCGAAGCTGGGAAAAACAGTCCCAGTTCATACTTTGTGCCCAAGGGCATACTGTATGATTTTATCAAAAAAAGCTGGAACTGTCACGAACTATGGTATAATGAGAGAATGAAATACCCAAAAATTGATTTAAAAACTATTCGTCCGCAGTCCAGACAATTTCAGGCTGAAAATCCCCGCCTCTTTCTCGTCTATCTCTTACCTAGTATACTGGTCATCTTGTCTGGCTTCCTCAATCCCTTAGAGCGCATCAACGAGAGTGTTTTAGAACAACCCTTTTTAAGCGTGTTTGGCCATGTATTCCAAGCCTACCTTTTTCCTCTATTAGTCTCCTTTATCGGAACAATACTTCTAACCAGTTCCGTCTATACAACGCTGAAACTCATCAAGAATCCCGATACAGGACTATCCATCAAAAATAGTCTCACTCTCTTTAATGAAGAGCACTTTTCACAAACCTTTTTGACTCTCCTTCTCAAACGTTTCTATCTCTTCTTATGGAGCATTCCTAGTTTGCTTGGAATTTACTTCCTTTTTTACAGTAGCTTTCTTGCAAAGAAATTCATTGCCCTTCATCCTGAGTTTCCCAATCTGGATCTCACGTCAATTGAAACCGAGCGTTTCCTCATGACCTTTGGTCTTTACTTTCTAGCAAGTATCCTCTTGATGATTGTCGGAACTAGTCTCTATATCCCACAATACTATGCCTATTCGCAGGTAGAATTTCTCCTCTGTGACACCCTAGACTTAGGACAAGCCAAACCAGGACAAATCCTAAAAACCAGCCGTTTCCTGATGAAAGGCTACAAATTTCAGCGCTTTGTCCTAGACTTACAACTCCTTCCTTGGTACGTCCTCAATTGGATTACCTTTGGAATTGCTAGTTTCTCACTCCTACCCTACATTCAAATCAATAAAATGATTTTTTACCGAGCAGTATTGGCTCGAAAACGTCCAAAAGCTTGAAGGTTTTCCCTCAAGCTTTTTTTCTATCAATGAGTTTCTCCGCCTACCAACTTGAGGTCCTCATCTCCATGTTCTATAATGGCGCCGATTGCCGCTTCTATCCCTCGCCTAATATCCACTAAACTCATAGCTGGAGTGGTCGGTCGATTCACCACCTGTTCCATCATATAAGGAATATGCATAAAACCTGCCTTAACATGGGGAAATTTCTTTTCTACCAAATAGAGGGCCTGATACATCAAATGATTGCAGACAAAAGTCCCTGCAGTATTGGAAACAGAGGCCGGCAATCCCTCTTTTTTTATAGCTTGAACCATCGCTTTAATCGGCAAACTACTAAAGTAAGCCGGAGCACCATCTGGACGAATGGGAAGGTCAATCGGCTGATTACCTTCGTTATCAGGAATGCGTGCATCGTCTTGATTTATAGCCACTCGCTCAGGTGTCAAGCTGGTTCTTCCACCTGCTTGGCCGATACAAAGGACAAAGTCAGGTTGATAACGACTCATTTCTTCTTCCAATACTTGAGCCGATTTGTGAAAAACTGTCGGCACCTCTAGCCAACGGACCTCAGCACCATGGATTTCAGCTGGTAAACCTTTAATAGCCTCCAAGGCTGGATTGACCTTTTCCCCTCCAAAGGGGTCAAAACCTGTCACTAATACTTTCATTTCTAACTCCTCAAAACAAATTCAATAAAACTCTTTTCTTAAAAACAAGTATAACATATTTCCCTTATTCTGGAGTGAAAAGGACTAGAGAGGATCTGACCGGCATTAAAGTTTATTTAAAGAGAAAAATACTAATCAAGGCCAAAATAGCTGGTCCACCTTGCTTCAAAATAATTTTCTTATCTGCTGTGAGAGAGCCATAAGCCGCAGCACCAATCACAAATAAAACAAAAATAGTCACAATTTCTAAATTCTGTGAGAAATAAATTCCATACAAGAGAAAGACTCCTAGCAAAGCATTATAAATCCCTTGATTTTTAAACAATGAAGTTACTGACGGACGAGCCAATTCTTCCTTGTCCATATTAAAGACACGACTAGTCGCATCTGATTGCGTTGCAATACTTTCCAAATAAAAAATGTAAAAATGCTCCAAAGCAATAATCGTTACTAAAATGATTGTAATAATTGACATCTATTTCTCCTTAAATTTCTATATTTTCAATACCCAAAACCAATTTATTTACTAAACGGCTGAGTTCTGTTCTTTCAGACTCTGTTAAGATACTTTCCATCTCTTGCTTAACCTTGATATGCTGCAGAGGGGGATTTACCACTAACTGCTCCTTCGCATACTTCGTAGCCTCTACCAACACTTCTCGCTGATTTTCAGGATTGCGATGACGCTCCACCAAACCTTCCTTTTCCAAAATCTTGAAATGTCGGGTCAAAGCAGCCTGATCAATCTTCAAACGTTCCTGAACCGCCATTTGGTTACAAGGGGAATTCTTCATCAAAAACAGTAAAATCTGATACCGTGTCAAACTAATCCCAAGTCTTTTTTCAAATAAGTGCGTACTAGCTTGCTCAGACAAGCGGAGTTGATAAAGTAAATCTTGAATCTCTATCATTTCTTCCTCTTTTTTATTGATTTATCAATAATTGACTAATCAATTGTAATGCAAAGTAAAATAGATTGCAAGAATATTGCTTAAGGCATAATTTTCCATTCAAATTGACAAAGAAAAAACGAACGAGAATCGCTTTCTATCACGAAAGCTAGATCTCATTCGTCAAAATGATATTACAAAGTCAGGTTTATCCATTCATTGAAACGTGAACGTGGTCATAGTGGTTCTCTGTCACGCTACCACGGTCTGGCATTGAATTCCAAGTATTAGCTGGTCCATATTTGCTATCGAATGGAGCATAGAAACGTTGTTTCCAAATAATGTAACTAATTCCACGGCTGGCCATGTTTTGAATAGCGTATTCCGCAATCTTATCCCCTAATTCTGAGCTTTCTGGTACCATAAAGTCGATAGCCAAACCTTTTCCGTGATCTCCACTGTCTCCTGGACGGTAACCACTAAAGGATGTGATGCCAAACAAGTTAGCAATTTCTTCTTTAAAGGCCGCTGTTTGTGGTTGAAGGCCTGCATTTTCAGATTTCGCTACCGCAAGTCCAGCATAATCGGGCGCTGCTGGAGCTGCGTAAGTTGTTGAAACTGTTTTCTTCTCTTCTGGTTGATAAGTAGAAACTGCTGTTGTAGCTTCATTTGATGAGGCTTCTTTTAATTCTTCTGAACTTGTTGCAGTTGTTTCGATTGCTGTTTCTTCTGCTGGAGTTGTAGTTTCTTTCACTGTTGAAACATCTTGTGGGCTTGCTTGAGTTTCATTTTTCTCAGCTGAAGTCGTTGCCTGAGGAGCTGCTTCTGCAACTGCACTACTTGTTTCGGCTGTTTGCTCCTCTGACGTTGAAGTATTTGTAGATGGTGCTACTTCTTCTGCAGTAGCAACTGTCTCTGCAACTTCTGAATTTGTTGCTACTTCTTTTGTACTTGTAGTTTCTACCGCTTTTGGCGCTTCTGCAATCGGTTGAGAAAGGTCTGCAACCTGAACAGTTTGATCATCTACGGTCACTTGATTGGTTGTCAAATCTGCTGTCGCAGTTGTCACCTCTTCACTAGAAGCCGCTTGAGGTGTTTGGATTTCAACTTCTGTTACTTCTTCTGCTTCATTGACGGTCGTTGTCAAAACAGTTTCTGGGAAAATCAAGTCCATATTAGTGATTTTATTCAAATTCGCAAGAACTGTGACATCTACACCCAAGGCTTCTGCAATGGTGCTCAAGGTATCACCATACTGAACGGTATAACTTGTTTTGTTATCCGTTTTAGTCAAATCGTTTTGGATTTGCTCAACACTACGTGCAGTCCAAAAAACTTCTTCTGCTTGAGTTGCCAATACTGGGGCAAATGACAAGGCTACTGTTGAGGCTAATAATATTCTTTTCTTCATTCTTTCAAATTCCTTTCAAATGAGTACCTGTCTATCATAACACAAAAAATGCAGAAAAAAAGCCCTCTCGGGCCTATTTAACAGAACTGTCCATTCCTTGTAACAAACTTGGTTACTTGAAATAGTTTGTTAGGTCTCTGTCACAAAACTGACACAATCTTATCGTTCCCAATCCCCAAAAATATAAGGAATATCTGCTAACCCTTGAATCCTATGATTTCCTTCATAAGTCGACTCTAAAAAGTTGATACTTTGAATCCCACTATTCTGGGCAAATTCCACATCCAGAGTCCGATCCCCTATATAATAGGTCTTCTCAGAATCCAACTGATACTTGCCTAACAGATAGTTAGCCGCTTCTGGATTAGGCTTGCGCGCAAAGCCACTCTGACTGGTTAAAATCTCTGTAAAATAGCATTCCAACCCCAAGTCTCTTAAAATGGTAAGAGCATTGTCTCCCTTATGAGTGTAAACAAACTGCTGAATTCCTGATTCCTCTGCCCAAGCTAGCACATCACGCGCACCTGGCATCAAAACTACCTGAGCATTCTTCTCAGCCAAACTCTGGGCACGCACCTGATTTAGCATTTCCACATCCAGCTTTCTCTCTTCTGCCACCTGCACAAGTAAATCCTGCACAGAAAACTTGAGAATAAACTCCCTCACCTGCTCCTTATCATAAGGAATAGAAAACTGAGCAAAAGTTTCCTCAATTCCTGATAAAATCGCTTCGTAAGAATCCAATAAAGTCCCATCTAAATCCCAAATAAAAGCTGTTTTTTGCATTTCCTATCCTTTCAAGCTCATATAACGCTGGTAACGGTAACGTAGAAATAACCAACGAAAACCATTATCCAAAAGGGTTCCGGCCCAAATACCGGGCAAGCCCCAACCAAGCACAATCCCCATCAGATATCCTGTTCCAATGCGGATACACCACATTCCTATACTTGTCGCATAAAAGGGAAGCCGAGCATTGCCCAAACCCTGCCAGACTGCTGTATAGATGACTGTTCCTATCGTCATAGGAGTACCAAGTAGTGAAAAAAGTGTCACTAGCACACTAGCCTCCACCGCTAGAGAATCAGTCGTATAGAGATGAGTTAGTGGTATACCCAAGGCATAGACACTAAGCGTCAAGGGCAACATGAGAAGCAGAGAAAGCCAAAAGGTTTGCTTGCTCAAACTAGCGACTCTTTCCCAATTATCCTCTCCAACTGCTCGAGCTACCAGCATGACCGTTGCAGTAGCGACGCCAAAGGCAGGCATATAGTTAAACTGGGTCAAGACTTCTCCGACTGCATTTCCAGCCACCGCCTCCGTTCCAAAAGAAACAACCAAGGCAATGATCACGACATCTCCAGCCCTCATCATGAGCCTCTCTCCAGCTGCTGGCAACGCTAAGGTCAATAGTTCCTTATCTAAACCAAAAGTCGGTTTCTCAAAAGGCAACTTTAATTGCGACCATAAAATCACAAGACCTACCAAACGAGACAGAATTGTCCCCCAAGCAACACCAGCTATCCCCATATCCAGAACAAAAATAGCTAGACTGGAAAAGAGAATATTCAAGGCATTGGATAAAAAACTAACATAGAGAGGCAGACGTGGATTATGCGTTGCACGAATCAAGGCTCCCAGACTAGTCATTAAACCTAAGAGAACAATCGATCCGCCTACCAAAGATAGGTAGAGTCCACCACTCTCAGCTACATCTCTCTCCGTCCCCAAAAGTCCTATCATCTCTTTCCCAGCGAAGATGGACAAAAATCCTAAAAGGAAACTTAATAGTAAGGTAATCTTCAATGCCTCAGTCACATGATAGGCTAGCATAGATTGATCCTTCTGCCCCAAATTTTTTGAAATAACACTGGAAATAGCAGCTCCCAGAGCGATGAAAATCGCCTGATAAATCGTGATAATATTGCCAGCTACTGATACACCCGAAATAGCTATCAAGCCCAAGTGGGCTACTAAGTAACTATCCACCATCCCCATGAGCATCTGCAAAAAATTTTCGCCCATAGCTGGCAAGGCAATATTAAGAATGTCTTTATTTTTCTTAAACAATCCTTCCTCCTGATGAAAAGAAACTCAGTTGGTTTCCCAACCGAGTTTACTCCCTCTGTCTTAAAGTCCTAGATAAGCCTCAACCGCTGCTTGCATATCAGCAGCTGCCACTGTTGTCTTGTGACGAACAGGAGCTGTTTCAAGCCCGTCAACTGCTGGTGGTACTGCAACTCCTGAAATATCATGTAATTGAGCCAAGGCTTCAAAGTCAGTCAAGCCTACTTTACCTGTTACAGCTTCTACTGCAACCACTGGGAACTTGTATGGACTCGCTGTTGAAGCAATCACTGTCTTAGTCACATCGCCAGTAGCCGCTTGGTATTTCTTATAAACTGCCGAGGCAACCGCCGTATGTGGATCCTCGATATAAGAATCTGCCTCATAAACACGCTTGATTTCTGCTGCCGTTTCTTCCTCAGTCGCATATTCAGCTGCAAAGAGGTCCAAAATCTCTGCATCAAAGTCTGTCAACTCATATTGTCCTTGCTTGTTCAAGGCATTCATAAGTTCAGCTGTTTTAACCGCATCATTACCTAAAAGATGGAAAATCAAACGCTCCAAGTTTGAAGATACCAAAATATCCATAGATGGACTAGTAGTCACTTTAAACTCACGTTTCTTGTCGTAAACACGTGTCTTGAAAAAGTCTGTCAAAACATTGTTGTCATTTGAAGCACAGATTAATTTGCCAACTGGTAGACCAATTTGCTTAGCATAAAAGGCAGCCAAGATATTTCCAAAATTTCCTGTTGGTACTGTGAAGTTGACCTTATCACCAGCCACAATCTCACCAGTCTTAACCAACTGAGCATAGGCATAAACATAATAAACAATCTGTGGCACCAAACGACCGATATTCATAGAGTTGGCAGATGAAAATTGCAGTTTATTGGTAGCCAACTTTTCACGAAGGGCTACATCGTTAAACATATGCTTCACATTTGTTTGAGCATCATCAAAGTTACCATCAATAGCGATAACATGAGTATTATCACCAGTCTGAGTAGTCATTTGCAACTCTTGAACCTTGCTGACACCATCCTTTGGATAAAAGACGATAATCTCAGTTCCAGGCACATCCGCAAACCCTGCCATAGCAGCTTTCCCAGTATCACCAGATGTCGCTGTTAAGATGACAATCTTGTTCTCCAAACCATGCTTCTTAGCAGCTGTTGTCATAAAGTATGGCAAAATAGACAAGGCCATATCCTTAAAAGCAATTGTTGAACCATGGAACAGTTCCAAATTGTATTGGCCGTCTAATTTCACCAAAGGCGCTATAGCTGGAATATCAAACTTGCTATCGTAGGCATTGTTGATACAGTAGTCCAACTCCTCAGCTGTAAAGTCATCTAAAAATGCTGACAAAACTAACTTAGCAACTTCCTGGTAAGAAGCATCTTTCAATTTGTCAAAGTCCAAATCTACCTTTGGATAAGTAAGCGGTGCAAACAAACCACCATCCGTCGCCAAACCTTGCAAAATAGCTTGGCTAGCAGTTACTGTATTGTTGGCATCACGCGTTGATTGATAAACTAATGTCATTACTCTCTATCCTTTATCTATAGTCTCATCCATTATATCATGATTTTTCAGAAAATTCTCCTTTTATAAGAGAAATTATAGGCCCAATTCTTCTTTCAAAGGCTGTAAATAGCTTGTTTCTTGCTTATTTCTCATCTCCAGTCCTTCGCAAGCTAGCAGGAGTATGTGTTTGGAAAATTCAATAATCGCAGTTTCTTCCTCATTTGTAAGCTTTTTCTTAGAAAATTGTCGTCTTAAAAACTTGTAATTTCGCCCAAATTCTTTAAAGAAAGTCGCTGTTTCTAAGTAAGCTTCTAACTTATCTAAATTAACCAACAATCCTAAGTGAAAAGCTGCAGAAGCGAAGGTTCTCTCTAGAGGTTGAGTACACACACTACGAAACTCAACTGTACCCCGAGTCGTTAAGTCTTGGTACTGATAACTACGATGAGTTTCAAAATCCTTCTCTTGAGGGTAAATAAGAATCTCATCCCCATTAAGAGCATATGCTTGGATTTCAGTTGTAGCCAAATAGTCCCTTGCCTGAATCGGATAAAAATAATAGGTTTGCCCATCGCGTTCCGCAGTAAAAATTGCAGAATGATCTAGATAATCAAAAAAATCATCCTCATCTTTAAAGAGCCTAGCATTGACACCAACATTCTCTGGATATATACCATGCATCGATTCTTCCCAGAAAATATCCCTTGAAATTTTCGTATCCCAATTCTCACCTGAAAACTCAGAATTGGCAAGTAAATAAGCCTTAGCCCCTTCAATTTGGGTAAAAGCATTAATCACTCGTAAGTAGTTAGACTTTGAAACATCCAACTGAACCTGACTCCCACAGATAAAAGCACCATATTCAGGGAAATGATGCAAGTCTGATTCAGCCATATTTCTACTCAAATTCAAATAGTCCACTAACATCTGATAACGTGGATAAGCAACTGGAGTATTCTCATTTTTATTCCAGTTGGGATGAATACCGCAGCCAACGATAGCATGATTGGATTCGCCTAATTTTCTCTGAATTACATCCATATAATTATTAAAACGATTTTCGACCTCTTGAATTGTTTCAGCCTTACCAAATGCAAACTCAATCGTAGTATAGGAAACTTCAAATAAAATAACATCCTGACTTGCTGGCTCCACTAACTGAATAGGAGTCCCAAAATCATCAACCTTTTCGACAGTAAAATCCAAAGCAGAAACTAAATATCGGAATAAGTACTTGATAACTTCAACATCTGTAGCATCCCCTTCCAAGTTTACAACAGGATATTCCAGCTCAATCCCGACAAACAATTCAGGATTTTCTTTAATATTTTTCAAATACCGATGTTTTAATAAATCGATAGAACGAGACATACTTCCCTACACTTTCATAATCTAAATAAAATTTGAATAACTATTATTATACCAAAAATAATATAAAAAAGGAACGAAGATTTACAACGTTCCTTAACTCTATACTATACCGGCGGCCGGGGTCGAACCGGCACGTCCTTGCGGACACTGGATTTTGAGTCTAATATTATTAGTTTTAAATCTCAGAAATATTGATTTTATAAGCTTTTTTTCCATAATATTTTTTAAAACTTAGTATCACTTCCAAAGTTTAGATACTTTTTAGTAACTATAAAATGCTAGAAAGTATACTCCTTATTAAAAAGAGTTTTGGACTAGTTTTGTGCAATTTTATTACCCATATCCGTAATAAGAGAGGCTAAATTAATTGCCTTTAATGATTGTAGAAATTGGTTGTGAATATCATTAGACACATAACCAGCTAGCAAAATATGCTCAGCCATGTCATATTGCTTAATCAAGAGAATCTTATCATGTTTTTCATTAAATAAAATCGCACTAATTGCTGTATTAAAGACTGGAAAACGAAAACTCGCACATTGTGAACAATAAGGAATATCTCCCTCATCTTTTAAAAATTTTTTCTCCAAAGGATGCCCACATTCGGGACAACAAGTCATTGTTTTGTCAAATATAGAAACCTCTTTTTTAAAGTTCTTAAAAGTAATTTTACCAGTAAAATCGAGACCACGCAAGACATTGAAATAAATCAAGACTTTTTTTTAAATTTATCTTATGATATACTAAACTTATCAGCTATTGGTTCTGAAAAAGTGTCTGCCACAGTTTTACTACAAATTCTCATGACTTGTGCCAAGATTTATAAAAAACGGATAGCTATAATAGCTCTTAGAGCAAAAACATGACATATAGGAGGTTAAAGACATGTCATACTTTTATCTTTTTATCGCCATTGTAGGAGAGATATTGGGAACTAACCTTTTGAAATTATCAGACGGTTTTACAAAGCCTATTCCAACCGTTTCTGCCCTACTTAGCTATGGCGTTTGTTTCTATTTCCTCTCACTAGCAATGCAAAAAATTCCTTTAGGAATAGCTTATGCAACATGGTCAGCTGTCGGTTTAGTTTTGACAGCCTCTATCGCAGTAATGATTTTCAAAGAAACACTAAATGTTTATAGCATTATCGGTTTAATTTTGATTATCATTGGTGTTGTCATGGTTAACTTATTAGGAAATGCAGGACATTAATAAAACCGGCTCTATACTATTTGTAGTGGGTAAATCCCCTATGGATATTATGGAGCCTATTTTGTTGTAGAAAAAAAGTTCCATAAGAACTATAATGAAAAGCTAGAATTCTGTCAATATTTTGGACACATTTTGGGAGGGAATTTTGAAGACTAGCGTCCTCCTAATTTTCCCAATAAGTTTTAACTTCTTCAAAAATCTTATTCAAAAGTTCTGCATCTTTTTCTGACAACTGATTTTTTTCTATAACTCTATCTTTTAGTTCTGTTGCCTTTATTTTATTTCTTGCCACCGAAACTGCTATTGAATGTTTCAAAATATCAAACTCATCCTTTGAAAAGTTTGCAATATTGGTAAGATCTAATTGTTCTAGAGGTAAACTACTGATAATTGAATAAGGTTTTTGTCCCAGCAAATAATCTGTAGTAGTCCCAAAGATATTTGCTAATTTCACAACGAATTCTAATCCTGGTTCTAACGTTCCATTCTCCCACCGAGAATATGTCCCTTGTTGAACTCCAATTAATTCCGATATTTGTACTTGAGTTAACTTTTTTGATTTTCTGAGAGTTTTTAACCTCTCTGAAAATTTATAATCCTCTGTATACATAATTCTCCTATAGATATTCTTATTCGTATATTTTAGCTTGACAAAATATTCTAAACGGTATAAAATAGAATTATTCCATAAGGAATATTTATTTTGAGATTGAATATTCCATTGAGAATATTATAGCATAAAAGGAGGTAAAAGCGTATGTAACTAGTAGTCGATTTAAAAAATTTTAATAAAGGAGGTAGGATTCGACAAAATAAAAAATCTTGAAACAAATGTGCCGTTCGTTCCAAGATCAAAACATATTATGTAACAATTATACCACAGAAAACTCTTCAGTTGCACAAGAAAATTTCGGAGGTTTCACAAAAAGATGACCAATAAAGAGTTAGTCAATCAAATTTCTGGCCTAAACTCTACCTCTACTCTTAAAAATTGGATTCAACTGATTAAAGAGATAAGTGGCAAGGAATTTAAGAAAATTAAAGTTCCTATCAGTAGAAATCCCAGAACTCATCAATTAAGTTATACAGTTGCCTATGATTTTACAGACGAAGACCTTAGACAATTTCAAAAGTTAGCTAAACTAAAACTTGAAATAGGTCTAAAAGAGGCTATACAAGCCGTATTTGGGAGTCTAGCAGACAATGAACATGAATCCCTAAACCAAGTAATAGATGAGCTCTACGATGAACTGAGCGCCTTAAAACAGGAATTTAAGCGAGAAATGCGACTGATAAAAATTGAGAATTCCAACCTAAAAAAGAAAATCCAAGATATTGAAGAGTCGATGCAAACCGGCTTACTAGGGTTTGTTAACAAGAGGTCAAAAAATAGGTTCGGCTAATAGCGAGTTTTCGGCTGAGCCATGAGGCAGAAAGCCGAAAATGAGCGTAGATGCGGACGGACCATTTTTGACCGATAGGGTGTGTAGTAACACCACCCTCTGCAAGTTAGGTGTACCATCGAAAGAATTCAGTATTGCCAAGGGTTTCGCAGATTTTAAGGGTGGCAAAATTAGGCAAAAAGTTGAATCAAAATCTATGGCAAAAAATGAACATTTACGTTCTGTATTTGACTGGATTCAAATTCAGTTTGACAAGACTGAATTTTCGCCAAGAGAAATAATCGAAGACATTCTATTTCTTGACTATGACCTATTTATTGAGAATATAGGGAGCCTTAAATACTATAACTATGATAGCCAGCTTCATTATGGAAATATCCGTATCTACTATGGAGCGAAAGAGTCGTCCTACATGCTTGTCATGTCAGGACAGGCACTCGAGTTCTATAGAGATATGGTATTAGATCCAAATAGTCTGTCCGAAAGACAGTTTCTGAACAACCTCTACTACAATTACAATCAATTTTCAGTAAGACGAATTGATATTGCAATAGATGATTTTAATGAAACACCCTATTTCACTCCTAATCAGCTTCTAAAGATTTGTCAGAAGAAACGCTTTATATATGGAAAAAGTACCTACTACAATACCTACGGAGATGAAACAATCGGCCAGACCTTATATTTGAGAAAACCCAATGATGATGAAAGACTTAGAATTTACGATAAACGCTTAGAACGAGCTGAGAAGCTCGGTATCAGCAAGCGGTATATAGAAAATTGGATAAGAACTGAGTTAGAACTTAGGAAAGAAAAAGCTCACTACTTCATTCAAGAATGGTTGCATTCAGAAATAGATCTTCTCAACTTTACCAAGGGATATCTCAAAGAAAAAGTGAGGTTCTATAGTGATAGTCACTTCTCAAAACCCTTGAGATCTTGGGAAAAGTTTTTAGGTCACTCAAAACCTGTCTCTATCATTATTTCAAAACCAAAAACAGAACTAGAACAAAAATTAGAATGGTTTACCTATAAAGGTTCTGGAGCTATTCTAAAAGCGTATAAATTTCTATACGACAATAACTTACTGCATGAGTATGAGAAATCTAACTATCTCGCACTCAACAATATGGAATATCCACCAGATTTAGCAAGTGGATTAATAGAAAGGGCAATTCTCTTTAAAAGAGAGGATTTGATCCCCACAATCAAAGAAAATATCAAAAGGAGAAATTAATTATGGCAAAAATGCTTTCACAAAATGACTGGAATTTTAATAACATTGGAACAAAATTTGAATTGGATGAAGTCATTCCAAAATTTGAAACGGAAGTCCGAGCAGATGCAAACGGAGAAATTATCAAAAACCGAGATGGTAGCGAAAGACGTTTTAATACCGATAAAATCATTGGTTGGAAATACAATGTAACAATCAAGGATGGACAATTCAAAAAGAAATCAACCCAAGTCTCAGTAGACAATCCAGATGCCTTGGTTGATAATGACTATATCCAAGCAATGGATGAAGTACCAGTTACATTTGACAATTTACAAGCTACTATGATTAGCACGACAATGTATTACAAGGCTGATGCTATCCATTTAGTAGATGTAAAACAAAAATAAGTAAAATACAAGGGGAGTTAATCCTCCCCTTAGTTAATCTAATTAGAAAAGGAGATCACATGATTAAAACTGTAACAAAAGATGACCTTATCGAACTTGGATTTGCTCCAGGAACTGCAAGAAAGATTATCCATACCGGCAAATTACTATTAGTGAATCGTGGTTTTAACATCTATGATAACAAACGTATTGGTACAATTCCAGCCAGTGTCGCTGAAGAACTATTAGGAATTGAACTCCAGAAAGAAGCATAATGAATGACTATTCGTAAAACTAAAAGTGGTAAATGGACCGTTGATGTTTCTAATGGATTCCACCCAGTCACACAAAAAAGAATACGTATCATTCGGAAAGGATTAAAATCTAAAAAGGAAGCCCTAGAGCTAGAACAACATATTCGAATTGTAGAATTGAAAGAAAAACAATTTGACTTTGTAGTGACAACAGATATGTTATTCGACTTACTTGAAGAAGATGATCTGAAAAATGGCAGAAAAATAAGCTATACAAGTACACAAAGAAACAATTATGAGCGTCATATTAAGCCTTATTTTAAAGATACAAATTTAAATAAATTAACGTATGACCATATATTCGAATTTCGTGAATACCTAAAAACAAAACCTAAAAAACAAAATGAAAATGAAACATTAAGTTACAATACAATTAATAAAATTCTAATTCTACTTAAAAAAATTTTTGATACTGGTATAAGAAAATCCCTCATTGATAAAAATCCTGTTGAGAATCTGAGAAAATTACCAATTAGGAAGCCTAATATCAAATTTTGGAGTATAGAAGAATTCACGAGATTTAGAGAACTTATTCAAGATGATGAAATAAGCTATGACCTGTTTTTCGTGATTGCTTTCTTTACTGGGATGAGAATGGGAGAAATCCTCGCATTGAACTGGAATGATATAGATCTTTTAACAAATACAATATACGTTACCAAAACGGTATACTTTGTCAATAATACAAGCTACATTAATACAACAAAAACACGATCAGGAACTAGAAATATAACAATAAATCAGAAATTAGCAGAAATGCTAATAGATTGGAAAGTAAAACAAAAAGAAAAACTTGAGGAATTTACGAAAAATACTGAAGAACTACAAATAATACAGAGTACGCCAATAACAATTACAAAAAATATGATTGATAAGAAGTTTAAGCAAATACTAGAAAGGGATAAAGATTTAAAGAAAATAAGAATTCATGATTTGAGACACTCTCATGCATCATTACTTATAAATCAAGGAGAAGATTATCTTGTTGTCAAAGAAAGATTAGGACACGCATCCATTACAACAACAATTGATACTTATTCTCATTTGTACCCTAGCAAACAGAAAACATTGGCTAATAAACTTGATGATTTATTTTAAAATGGAAAAAATTGGTAACTCGACACACAACAAAGAAAAAAAGACAAGGTCCGAAAACCTTGTCTTTAATACTATACCGGCGGCCGGGGTCGAACCGGCACGTCCTTGCGGACACTGGATTTTGAGTCCAGCGCGTCTGCCAATTCCGCCACGCCGGCAAATAGTAACTGGGGTAGCTGGATTCGAACCAACGCATGAGGGAGTCAAAGTCCCTTGCCTTACCGCTTGGCTATACCCCAATAATATAAAATAGGCGAGTGATGGGGATCGAACCCACGCATGCCAGAGCCACAATCTGGTGTGTTAACCACTTCACCACACCCGCCATAATTCTATTAACACGGGCAGTAGGAATTGAACCCACACTGAAGGTTTTGGAGACCTTAGTTCTACCTTTAAACTATGCCCGTAAAATGGAAGGGGAGGGATTCGAACCCCCGAACCCGAAGGAGCGGATTTACAGTCCGCCGCGTTTAGCCTCTTCGCTACCCTTCCAAAATATATAAATGGCGCGAGACGGAATCGAACCGCCGACACA
>NZ_KV802678.1:29344-65391 GCF_001810785.1 Streptococcus sp. HMSC073F11 | reverse complement strand
TCGTCTTGTTCAGTTTTCAAAGGTCTTTGTCACTCAGTTCTCTCAAGCGACAACTATATTAGTATATCACAGGCGCTTTTGCTTGTCAACACTTTTTTGAAACTTTTTTAATCTTTTTTTCATCAAGTGTTCCATCTGCAACATACCATAGTCCGTACGGGATTCGAACCCGTGTTACCGCCGTGAAAAGGCGGTGTCTTAACCCCTTGACCAACGGACCAGAGTTGTTTTCAACTCTTACTATTATACAGACTTTTTCAGACTTGTCAACTACTTTTTCTGTTTTTTTCAAATTAAGTAAAAAGAGCCAGAATTATACTGACTCTTCTATTGATTATTAAACTTAGAAGCACGTTCTTCTCCCCACCAATAGGGGATTAGTTCTGCGACTTTCACTGTCTTTCTTCTATATGTAGTCCATCATGAATTCTGCATCCTTATTTTCAGCGTTCAACTCCAAGAGAAATTCTCTGCAAGCTCCACAAGGCATACCGGAACTTCCACTATAAGGTGGTTGCTCTCGAAAGGCTAAGACTTTTTTAACCTTAGTTTGTCCTGAAAATTGGTACATATTAAAGAGTGCTGCCCGCTCTGCGCAGAGATGGAAAACACCACAAGTTCCCTCCATACAGAAACCTGTAAATATTTGTCCATCTTCTGCTTCTACTGCGGCCACAACATGGTTAGCGTAAACAAAATCAGATACTTCATGTGGATTATACAATTTCTGTGCTTCTTCGTACATCTTTTCCCAGATGTCCATTATTGTACCCTTCTTACTTAGAGATTTCCTTTAACATATTTTCGATATGCTGGATTGATTTTTCACGGCCTAACAAGAAGATCGTATCTGGCAATTCTGGTCCATGCATTTCACCTGAAACTGCGATGCGAATTGGCATGAAGAGATTTTTCCCTTTGATACCTGTTTCTTTTTGAACAGCTTTGATTTGTGGGAAGATATTTTCTGTCACAAATTCATCATCTGTCATCGCTTCAAGTTTTGCTTTGAAGGCTTCAAGAACTGTTGGGACTGTTTCCCCCGCCATGACTTCGCGCTCTGCTTCTGTCAATTCTGGGAAATCTGAGAAGAAGAGGTCTGTCAATGGGATAATCTCATCTACTGATTTCATTTGTGGTTTATAGAGCTCAACTAATTTTTCAGCCTTGTCTGTTAAACGGCCTGCTTCTTCTAGGAATGGTTTTGCCATTTCAAAGATAGTTTCTAGGTCTGCATTCTTGATATAATCATTGCTCATCCAGTCGAGTTTCTTCTGATCAAAGGCTGCTGGTGACTTGCTGAGGCGATTTTCATCAAAAAGTTTAATGAGTTCTTCACGAGAGAAGATTTCATCTTCGCCACCTGGGTTCCAACCAAGAAGAGCAATAAAGTTAAAGACTGCTTCTGGTAAATAACCTTTTTTACGGTAGTCTTCGATAAACTGAAGGGTGTTGGTGTCACGTTTAGACAATTTTTTCCCAGTTTCAGAGTTGATAATCAAGGTCATATGACCGAACTCTGGAGCTTCCCAACCAAGTGCTTCATAGACCATAAGCTGTTTTGGTGTATTAGCAATGTGGTCATCTCCACGGATTACGTGAGAAATTTGCATATCATGGTCATCGATGACAACGGCAAAGTTGTAAGTTGGGTAACCGTCTTTCTTTTGGATAACCCAGTCACCACCAATATTGCCACCTTCAAATTCGATATCACCTTTAACCATATCATGCCACTTGTAGATACCTGACTCATTGACCGCCAAACGAACTGTTGGAATGATACCAGCTGCTTCACGTTCTGCGATGTAAGCTGCTTTTTCTTCTTCACTCATACCAAGGTATTCGTTAATGTAGCGAGGTGTTTCACCAGCTGCTTCTTGGCGTTCGCGTTCAGTTGCCAACTCTTCTTCTGTAACGTAAGATTTGTAGGCTTTTCCTTCAACTAGCAATTGATCGATGAATTTTTGATACAAGTCCAAACGCTCAGACTGGCGGTAATTTTCATGTGTTTCTGGGCTTTCATCCCAATCCATACCTAACCAACGAAGGTTTTCAAGTTGTGAACGTTCACCATCTTCGACATGGCGTTTACGGTCAGTATCTTCGATACGGATAATAAAAGTTCCACCATGATGACGTGCGTAAAGGTAGTTGAACAATGCTGTACGGGCATTCCCGATGTGTAGTAGTCCTGTTGGACTTGGTGCGTAACGTACGCGGATATCTTTTGACATAGTTTCTCCTATAAAGTCTCTAGGCGTCTGCCTTTTTGCTCTCTATATTATATCACAAGTCTTGGCTGAGTCCAATTTCTATGGATAAAGAGAGTAAAAAGAGTGGACAAACCACTCTTTTCTTCTATTATAGACGTGCGTTAAGTTCTTTGCTCAATTCTTCAAATCCTGGTTTTCCAAGAAGGGCAAACATGTTACGTTTGTAAGCTTCAACACCTGGTTGGTCAAATGGGTTGATAGCATTCAAGTAACCTGAAAGGGCAATTGCCAATTCGAAGAAGTAGATAGTGTAACCAAGAGTGAAAGCATCTTGCTCTGGAAGAGTCACATACATGTTTGGTACATCACCATCTGTGTGGGCAAGAAGAACACCGTCAGTTGCTTTTTTGTTTACAAAATCAACGTCTTTTCCTTGAAGGTAACCGAGTCCATCAAGATCTTCTTCCAAAGTAGGGATAATCACGTTCTTACGAGGTTTGTCAACACGAACAACTGTTTCAAACATGATACGAGTTCCCTCTTGGATAAATTGACCAAGTGAGTGCAAGTCAGTTGAGAAGTTGGCTGAAGTTGGGTAGATACCTTTTTGGTCTTTCCCTTCTGATTCACCAGCCAATTGTTTCCACCATTCTGAGAAGTATTGAAGTGATGGCTCATAGTTTACCAAGATTTCAGTTGCATAGCCTTTACGGTAAAGGATGTTACGAACTGCTGCGTATTGGTAAGCTTCGTTTTCAGAGATTTTATCTGAAGTGTAGTCTTTGCGAGCTGCGTTCGCACCTTCCATAAGGGCTTTGATATCAGCTCCTGATGCTGCGATTGGAAGCAAACCAACTGCTGTCAATACTGAGAAGCGTCCACCGATGTCGTCTGGAACAACAAATGTTTCCCAACCGTTAGCATCTGCTTCAACCTTAACAGCACCTTTTTGGCGGTCAGTTGTTGCATAGATACGTTTGTTTGCTTCTTCTTGACCGTATTTCTTAACCAAGAGTTCTTTGAAGACACGGAAAGCGATAGCTGGTTCTGTTGTTGTACCTGATTTAGAAATCACGTTTACAGAGAAGTCTTTGTCAGCTACATACTCTACCAAGTCAGCAAGGTAAGTAGATGAGATTGAGTTTCCTGCGTAAAGGATTTGTGGAGCTTTGCGTTCCTCTTTTGTTTGCAAGTTTGCAAAGTGGTGGTTCAAGAAGTCGATTGCTGCTTTAGCACCAAGGTAAGATCCACCGATACCAATCACAACCAAAACATCGCTGTCTGATTTGATTTGCTCAGCAGCTTTCAAGATGCGGTCAAATTCTTCGCGGTCGTAATTTTCAGGAAGGTCCAACCATCCCAAGAAGTCGCTACCAGCACCAGTTCCTTTACGGATCAATTCATCTGCTGCTGTTACTTGTGATTGCATGTATTCCACTTCATGTGGTGCAACAAATTTGTCTAAAACTTTTGAATAATCAAATTTAATATGTGACATGTTATTCCTCCAATATTTCTTCTTTTCTATCATAACGCTTACCTTCGTTTTTTTCAAGTTTTTTTGTCGAATTTCTCCAATTTTTATCAGAATTCAAACGTTTGCGTAAAAATCCCACATTCCAAAAATTTTGAAAAAATAAAAGAAAGAACGACTAGATGTTCCAGTCGTTACAGTTCATTCAATAAATACTCAAATAATTCTAAATTGCCATCTTCTTCATTGACCAGAAACTCTGGATGCCACTGCAAACCGATAATGCGGTGCTCATCGATAGACTCAATCGCTTCGATGGTCTGGTCTCTTGGATCAATAGCAGTTACACGGAAATTAGGTGCCAAATCTTTAATGCTTTGACGATGGACGGAGTTGACTTGACTTTCTTTTCCAAATAGCTTAGCCACCACGCTTCCTTCTACTGTCTCAATAGAGTGAGATGTTCCGAAAGGTAATCCTTGCCAGTGACCTTCAATTTCTTGATTGAGCGTTCCACCGAAGGCAACATTGACAAGTTGGACACCGCGACAGATTGCCATAATTGGTTTATTCTGACGGAGCGCTTCTTTCAAGAGCGCCAATTCAAATTCGTCACGCACTAGGTTGTAATCATCGCTCTCGATGGTCTTTTTCTCTCCATAAAACTGAGGATGGACATTTTGACCGCCTGTCAAGATAAGTTTGTCAATCATCTCTACATAATCACGTACAACTGACTCATCACCAACAGGAATGACTAAAGGGAGACCACCGACTTGACGAATGCTCTCTGCGAATCTACAAGATACAGATGAATGAATGTTTTTACCTTCTGCGTCTACGGGACATAGATTTGCAGCAACTCCTACAACCGTTCTAGCCATGATGTCTCTCCTTTCGAATATTAACGATAGTCCTATCATATCACTCAAAACACCTTTCGTCTAATATGTTTTTTTTAAGTCCGTGATAAATATTTTTTATGAACAAAAAAAGCTGCCCAAGGGGACAACTTTTTTCTTATTCAAAAACAAATTGATTGTGATAGAGTTCTGAGTAGAAGCCACCTAGTTTCAAGAGTTCATGGTGGTTCCCGCGTTCAATGACTTCTCCATCTTTAAGGACAATAATCTGATCAGCATTGAGAATGGTTTTCAAGCGATGGGCAATGACAAAACTGGTTCTACCTGCTACAACTGCCTCCATGGCATGCTGAATCTTGCTTTCTGTCACCGTATCTACGTTTGAAGTTGCTTCATCGAGAATGAGAACTTCTGGATCTGTCATCAGGGTTCGAGCGATAGAAATCAATTGCTTTTGTCCTGTCGAGAAAATGCTTTGATCATCATCGATAAGGGTATCGTACTTATCAGGCAAGCTTTCGATATAGTCGTGAATGTGGGTTGCTTTGGCTGCTGCCTCAACCATTTCTTGACTAGCATCTGGTACACCGAAACGGATATTGTCTCGAATCGTTCCGCTAAACAAGACCGAATCTTGCAAGACAATTCCCACCTTGCTTCTGAGACTATCTAAATCATAGTCACGGATGTCTTTACCGTCAAAATAAATCCCACCAGCATTAACATCATAAAAGCGATTGATGAGGTTCATAATAGTCGTTTTCCCTGACCCAGTCGGACCAACAACCGCTGTCATCTGGCCTTTAGGAGCAGAAATGCTGACATCTTTCAAAATGGGTTTATCAGGCAAGTATGAAAAATCAATATGACTAATTTCAACACCTTCTTGCAACTGAGTGAAGGTCGGAGCATTTTTAGGTCGAATTTCTTCCTCTGCATCAAACATTTCCTGAATCCGTTCAGCACCTGTAAAGGCTAACTGAAGGCTTCCCCAACTTGCCGCAACTTGAATAATAGGCTGGTAGTACTGCTGTGAAAATTGGGCAAACATAACAATCAAACCTAGGGCTGTACTTGTTTCAATAGACTTATCATTCAAAAGTACAGCTGAACCAGCAAAGATGACGATGGCTGTGTTGACCAGACTCATCCCATTCATGACAGGGAAAAGAATTCCTGAGAACATTCTTCCTTTAAAGGTTGCCTTGCGCACGCGCTCATTTTGTTCAAGAAATCCTGCCATCATATCCTCTTGAATACCTTGCACAATCACAGCTTTTTGACCTGAGATACTTTCATCCATATAGGCATTGAGCTTCCCTACCTCTTTCTGCTGGAGGTTGGTATATTTCCGTGCCATTTTCACGATAAAAATCAGCATGAGAAAGGCCACTGGTGTACTGGCAATAGTGATGAGGGCCAGCGTCACATTTCTCGAAAACATGACAAGAATCAGACCAATGTATAGAACGATGTTGCTCATGACCTGAATCAAGCTTTCGTTAAAAGCTTGGAGGATATTATCCAAATCACTGGTAAAACGAGACAGGATATCGCCATC
This sequence comes from Streptococcus sp. HMSC073F11, assembly GCF_001810785.1. Taxonomy (GTDB): domain Bacteria; phylum Bacillota; class Bacilli; order Lactobacillales; family Streptococcaceae; genus Streptococcus. The sequence goes on along the minus strand of NZ_KV802678.1, from coordinate 59,277 downwards.
TTGTCGGCGGTCAAAGAAAGAAACAGTCAACCGAGCAAGCTTGCCAAAGAGGCCTTTGCGCATCTCGTTGGTCGATTCTGCAATCACGCGCGTCATGAGACACATGTATATCACACTGGAGATAAATAGAACCAAAACTAGCAGACCAAGATTGACCATGATTCCTGATAGGCTTTGCCAAACAAGTTCTGGATTGCCATTTTGATAAGCTTGAACTAAATTAGCTAACTCTGTTACCGCTTGTCCAGAAAATACCGGAAAGAGAGCTTGGGCAAGAGTCGCCAGAACAATCATCAGGATAACAACTACAAATGATAGCTTATAGACTTTAAAATAATTCCAAAAAAATTGAACTGTTTTCATGTTACTCCTCCTTTCCTTTCTGTGTTTCGTAGATTTCACGGTAAACGGAATTGTTGGCAACCAAGTCTGCATGCGTACCTTGACCAATCAATCGTCCTTGATCCAGTACTAAGATTTTATCTGCATGAACAACCGAGCTAATCTTTTGAGCGATGATAATGGTTGTCGTTCCCTTCAAGTCCTTATTCAAGGCTTCCTGAACCAGGCGCTCTGACTTGGCATCCAAGGCTGAGGTCGAATCGTCAAAAATCAGAATACGTGGATTGCTGACAATTCCACGGGCAATCGACATCCTTTGTTTTTGCCCACCTGAAAAGTTGGTTCCCCTTTCTTCAACTGGACTTTCAAAGGTTTTCTCCATACGATGAATGAATTCACTGGCTTGAGCAATATTGGCTGCGCGCTCCATTTCAAATAAAGTAGCATCTCCCTTACCCTGTCTCAAGTTATCTGCAATCGTTCCACTAAAGAGAATGGCACGTTGGAGAACGATAGAAACTGTTTTACGCAGGGTTCCTTCACTCACTTCTCGAATATCCTTGCCTCCAATTTTGATAGCACCCTCCTGTGGGTCAAAGAGACGTGGAATCAATTGAGCCAAGGTTGATTTTCCTGCACCAGTCGCTCCAACGACACCAACCATTTGTCCAGGTTCGACAGTAAAGCTCACATCTTTCAACATCGGTTCCTTATCCATTGGATAGGTAAAGGTCACATTTTCAAAGCTAAGACTTCCGACCAAGTCTTCATCTGGGACATCCTTGAAGGTCATGGCTGGCTCTGCGTCAAGAATTTCTCGAATACGACGCATAGAAATCATAGCACGACTGACAGAATTTCCCAAAAATCCAACCATAATAATAGTAAAGATAATCTGGCTTAGGTAATTAACAAAGGAAGCAATGGAGCCAACAACCGATGGATCCGATTGAACCATCCCTGCAACTAGCCAAATAGAGAGGAAAACCGCCCCATAACCGACCAACATCATGACAGGTTCCACTACTGAAAAGGCATATCCGATGTAAAGGTTTTGACCGAGAAGCTCGTCTGAAACCTCCGTAAACTTAGCAAACTGCTCTTTTTCTTGGACAAAGGACTTGACCACACGAACACCGCGTAGATTTTCCTTGGCAATGGCATTGATGCGCTCAAGAAGTGTTTGAAACTTGGCAAAACGAGGCCCCATCATTCCCATCATGACAGCTGTCAAGCCAAAAATCAAGATTACCATTAGAACAATCACCCACCACAGAGAAGGTAAGGTTTGAACAGCCAAGATAAAGGAACCGATGAACAAGAGGGGGAGCCTGAACAGAATTTGAAAGGTCATCATGACGACGTTCTGAATCTGGTTGATATCATTTGTCATGCGAACGACTAGATTTCCCGCATTAAATTGTTCAATATTGGCATAAGAAAAGGTTTGGATTTTACGGAAGGCATCCTCTCGAAGGTCAGATGAAACTCCTTGGGCAATATAGGCTGCGAGGACAACGTTGAGCCCACCAGCAACCAGACCGACCAAAGCCACACTAATCAACCAAGCCCCGATACTATAAATGGCTTCATATTTCCCAGCAAGGAGGGCGTCTAAGACTTCCTGCAGATAACGCGGTTGCAAAAGTGAACTAGCAACCATCAAGCCTGTCATCAGAAGCGAAGCCAAGGCCTGCCACTTGTAGGTTTTTATTTTCTGAATTAGCATACTTTCTCCTTAAAAAATAGACAAAAGGGAGCGACAATGTGTCAGCTCCTTTTCATTCTGTTTGTGTGATGCTATTCTAGCAAAAAAGTGGGGACTTGTCAAAGAAGTATCCTTGATACAGCTAGAATGACAAGTAATTCATTCTTTATAATTTTTGTTTTAACTCGACCAAGACATTCATAGCCTGCATAGGTGTCATATTGTAAATATCTAGTTTAGCTAATTCTGCTAGGATAGGATGCTCTTCTGCCGTATCAAAGAGTGAAATCTGTTCAGTGACGGCACTTGTTTGTCTCATGGGAGCAGGACTTTCTGTTCCTTGACTCTCTAGCTGAGTCAAAATCTTATCCGCCCTTGCTAAAAGGTCTGCTGGCAAGCCAGCAATCTTGGCAACATGGATACCGTAGGATTTATCAGCTGGTCCTGGTTCAATCTTGTGAAGGAAGGTGACCTGCCCATCCTGCTCCAAGGTTGCCACGTGGACATTGACCAAGTGTTGTAAACTAGACTCCAGACTAGTCAACTCATGGTAGTGGGTCGCAAAGAGGGTCTTAGCTCCGATGTGCTCATGGATGTATTCGATGATGGACTGAGCAAGAGCCATCCCGTCATAAGTTGCAGTTCCCCGTCCCAATTCATCAAAGAGAATGAGAGAGTCCTTGGTCGCATGCGAAATGGCATTGTTAGCCTCCATCATCTCTACCATGAAGGTTGATTGACCTGAAACCAAGTCATCTGCTGCTCCGATACGGGTAAAAATCGCATCAAAAATCGGTAAATGGGCGCTTTCTGCTGGCACATAAGACCCCATCTGGGCCATAACCGACGTCATGGCTAACTGACGCATATAGGTTGACTTTCCGCTCATGTTGGGCCCTGTAATCAGTTGAATACTGGTATCTTCTGCCATCTGAATCGTATTTGGAATATAGGTCTGAGCCCCCATAACCTTTTCAACGACAGCATGGCGCCCTTTCTGGATATCAATTCGCGAATCCTCTCCGAACTCTGGCCGAATCAAATGCTGGGTTTCAGCCACAACCGCCAGACTCTGTAAGACATCAACTGTCGCAATTCCTTGAGCTAGAGCCTGCAAACGCTGGATATACTTACTGACTTCCTCACGGATGCGCATAAAAATTTCATACTCTAGGTTTGCTGACTTTTCACGCGCCTCCAGCATATCTCCTTCGATACGGGCTAATTCTTCGGTTCCAAAACGTTCTGAGTTTTTCAGCGTCGCCTTGCGGAAAAAGTGAGCAGGCACATTTCCCAGTTGAGAATTGGTCACATGGAAATAGTAGCCATCCTTCTTATTGTAGTCAATCTTGAGCGTGCTGATACCAGAATTTTCTCGCTCCTTAGCCTCAATCTCAGCAATCCAGCTAGTCCCTTCTCTGAGAACGCGACGGTACTTGTCTAAAGTCTCATCAAATCCAGTCCGAATGATTCCTCCATCTGTAATCACATGAGGAGCTTCAGGAGCAATCGCTGCGCTAATCAAACTCTCCAACTCAGGGATTCCATCCAATTGTGCGATGAGATAAGCTAGAGCAGGTTGCTCCATCCCTTCTAAAATCGCACGAATCCGTGGCACACTGGATAAGGTGGTCGCCAACTGCAAGAGATCCTTGGGATTGGTTTTACCAAAAGAAACACGACTAGCCAAGCGTTCGATATCATAGACACCCTTGAGACTGTCTGTCAAATCACTACGCTCAAAGAAATGGTCGAGGAAGACCTGCACCACTTCTTGACGTTGGACGATTCGTTCCTTATCAATCAAGGGACGATGGATCCAAGACCGCAAGAGACGCATTCCCATAGCCGTCTTGGTTTCATCCAAAAGCCAGAAAAGACTACCTTGCTTCTTTCCTGAACGAGCATTCTCAACCAAATCCAGACTAGCCTTGGTTGCATAATCCATCTGCAAGAAATCCTTGATTTCATAGCGTATAACAGGCTTGAGGTGGTTCAATTCCCTCATCTGAGTTCGATGAACATACTGGAGCAATTTACTAGATGCCGCTTGCTCCACAGATGCCAATCGTGAATCCAGTAAATGAAGGTCTTCAAAGCCTTCTTTTTCATATGAAAGCACCAGATTCATCTGACGACTGAGGATTTGTTCTTCTTCCTCAGACAAGTCATAACCCAGCACCACTTCTCGCGCCTTGAGATTACGGATTTCCCCACAAACCAGCGTGAAATCCAAAAGACCTGTCACATAAAAGTCACCCGTCACCAGGTCCATATAAGCTAAGCCAAATTGATTGCCATCTCGATCTATAGCAACCAAGAAGTTGTTCTGACTGTCTGGCTTACTGCTATCGACCACTGTCCCTGGCGTAATGACCTGAACAACCTCTCGTTTCACAACCCCAACTGCTTGTTTAGGATCTTCCATCTGCTCTGCGATAGCTACCTTATAGCCCTGCTCAATCAAGACATCTATATACTGCTGGGCAGAATGATAGGGGACACCCGCCATAGGAATCGGATTGTCGGCATTCTTGTTGCGACTCGTTAAGGAAATTTCCAGAATCTGCGCAGCATTGACCGCATCCTCATAAAATAATTCATAAAAATCACCCATCCGAAAGAGCAAAAACGCATCTGGATATTGCTTTTTAATATCCACATACTGTTGCATGCCGGGTGATAGCTTCTCTGTCGCCATTTTCCGTCTCTCCTTGTCAAAAATAAGTCTTGAGAGCGACTCTCAAGACCTTACTTATCTTTCATCAAATCTAGCAAACGATCTTCCATGAGTTTGGCAACGTGCTGGTCTCGACAAATAACCAATAAGGTATTGGCACCAGCAACTGTTCCTAAAATCCATTCATCCTTGTTTGCATCTACAATATTTGCCAAAACAGAGGCTTCTCCCAATTTGGTATGAAGTACCAAGGTAAACTCTGCTCTTGCAACACCTTCTAAATGATGAGACAAAAATTCAACCAAATCAATCTTTTCTGTCTCATTTGCTAGTACATAATACACCATATCATTTTTCTTGACCTTGGTCAAGCCGATTTCGCGCAAATCACGAGACAGGGTTGTCTGCGTCACAAAAACATTGTGCGCCTCCAACCGATCTTGAATTTCTTTTTGTGTACTTAATTTCTCCTCAGTAATCATTTTTTTTATTAACTGATGACGATCTCTTTTTCTCATAAAATCCTCTTATATGCATATTTATAACTAATTTTATAACTATATTATACCAAAAAAATAGGAGATTTCAAAAATTTTTTCTTCTTTCTTTAAAATTGTGATAAAATAGTAGAAAAGTCCAAAAAGGAGCTCTTAATGAATACAAAAGAATTGATTGCTAGCGAATTGGCTAGCGTCATTGATAGCCTGGACCAAGAGGCTATTTTCAATTTACTGGAAACCCCTAAAAACTCAGAAATGGGAGACATCGCTTTCCCTGCTTTTTCTCTTGCAAAAGTCGAACGTAAAGCACCTCAAATGATTGCTGCTGAACTGGCTGAAAAAATTAACAGCCAAACCTTTGAAAAGGTTGTCGCAACAGGACCTTACGTCAACTTTTTCCTTGATAAATCTGCCATTTCTGCTCAAGTATTGCAAGCTGTTATCACTGAAAAAGAACACTATGCTGACCAAACTATTGGCAAACAAGAAAATGTTGTTATCGACATGTCTAGTCCCAATATCGCTAAACCATTTTCTATTGGTCACCTACGCTCAACTGTTATCGGAGATAGCTTGTCACATATTTTCCAAAAAATCGGTTATCAAACGGTCAAGGTCAACCATTTGGGAGACTGGGGTAAACAGTTTGGGATGTTGATTGTTGCCTACAAAAAATGGGGCGACGAAGAAGCTGTAAAAGCTCATCCAATCGATGAACTTCTTAAACTCTATGTCCGCATCAACGCTGAGGCTGAAAATGACCCTAGCTTGGATGAAGAAGCACGCGAATGGTTCCGTAAACTTGAAAACGGAGACGAGGAAGCTCTTGCACTTTGGCAATGGTTCCGTGATGAAAGTTTGGTGGAATTTAACCGCCTTTACAATGAATTGCAAGTCGAATTTGACAGCTACAACGGAGAAGCCTTCTACAACGATAAGATGGATGCAGTTGTAGATATTCTTTCTGAAAAAGGCCTTCTTGTTGAATCAGAAGGTGCCCAAGTTGTGAATCTTGAGAAATACGGAATTGAACATCCTGCACTCATCAAGAAATCTGATGGAGCAACTCTCTATATTACACGTGACTTGGCTGCAGCCCTTTACCGTAAAAACGAATACCAATTTGCTAAATCTATCTACGTTGTTGGTCAAGAACAATCTGCCCACTTTAAACAACTCAAAGCTGTCTTGAAAGAAATGGGCTACGGCTGGAGTGAAGACATTACTCATGTTCCTTTTGGTTTGGTTACAAAAGAAGGGAAAAAACTCTCTACTCGTAAAGGGAATGTCATCTTGCTAGAGCCTACTGTTGCAGAGGCTGTTAGCCGTGCCAAGGCCCAAATCGAGGCTAAAAATCCTGAACTAGAAAACAAAGACCAGGTAGCACATGCTGTTGGGGTTGGAGCCATTAAATTCTATGACCTCAAAACCGACCGTACAAATGGATACGACTTCGACTTAGAGGCTATGGTATCCTTTGAGGGGGAAACTGGTCCTTATGTACAATATGCCTATGCTCGTATCCAATCGATCTTACGTAAAGCAGACTTCAAACCAGAAACAGTGGCTAATTACAGCTTAAATGATGCTGAAAGCTGGGAAATCATTAAACTCATCCAAGACTTCCCACGTATTATCAACCGTGCGGCGGATAACTTTGAACCTTCTATCATTGCTAAATTTGCAATTAGCCTGGCTCAAGCCTTTAACAAATACTATGCACATACACGTATCTTGGATGATAGCCCAGAACGCGACAGCCGTCTAGCTCTCAGCTACGCAACCGCAGTCGTTCTCAAAGAAGCCCTTCGCTTGCTTGGAGTAGAAGCGCCAGAGAAGATGTAAATCACCAAAGTTACTTGATTGCAAAGCAATCTAAGTAACTAACGCCAAATCCTATCAGGAATTTGGCTAGGTGCTTCACTAGTAAAGAAACATAAATATTATCGATTTATGTTTCTTTACGTCGTAACCAGAGACACTTGCCTAAACGCTTCACTAATTCACCAAACCAAATAATATCGATTTGGTTTGGTTCATGTCGTAAGCTTCAAGTTACTTGATTAAAAAGCAGTCTAAGTAATTAAGACCAAATCCTGTCGGAGATTTGGTTAGACTTATGTCGCAATCTTTTAATTACTTAATTGTAAAGCAGTCTAAGTAACTAAGACCAAATCCTATAAGGATTTTTGTTTAGAGGCCTATCAAAAATCTTATCAAGTTTTGCTGACTGATTCGCCTATTTTAGGCCCACTGAATCAATTTATTCACTACTACTTTTTTATCATACAGGGAGATTTCCTATGAGCCAATATGCTTATATCCTCGTTGTAATTAGCTTGGTGTTCCTTTTTCTGCTCAATAAGTACGAGAAGGAGAGACTTCAAAGGCTCTACCAAGAACAACTTTTAAAGGATGAAACATTTAGGAGTGATATCAAAGAGAAAATTCACACGACTGAAAATATCAATGATGTCATTGCTTATATCAATAAAACTTACCATCTGGGAATGTTACTGTCAAAAGACATTACAGATCAATTGAAATAAACTGAGCTATTCTTTTAAGGAATATAAAAACCGAGACTGAGAGTTTGTCCCTTCGTCTCGGTTTTTGTGTATTTTTCAAGTAACAAAGCAACCACTCCCCCAGCAATGCAAGTGCAAAATCCTCCAGAATATGATAGAATAAGAGAAAGGACTCTATCAAGGAGGAAAACATGGAAAAACAAACCATCGCCGTCTTGGGGCCTGGTTCTTGGGGAACTGCCCTTTCACAAGTCTTAAATGACAATGGACACGAGGTACGTATTTGGGGAAATCTTCCCGAGCAAATCAATGAAATTAATACCTATCATACTAACAAGCACTACTTTAAAGATGTCGTTCTAGATGACAAAATCAATGCCTACACTGACTTAGCAGAGACATTAAAAGATGTAGATGCGATTTTGTTTGTTGTCCCAACAAAAGTGACACGACTTGTTGCCCAACAAGTTGCAAAAACCTTAGACCATAAGGCTATCATCATGCACGCATCAAAGGGATTAGAGCCTGATAGCCATAAACGATTATCAACCATCCTTGAAGAAGAAATTCCTGAACATCTCCGAAGTGATATTGTCGTTGTTTCAGGACCTAGTCATGCGGAAGAAACCATTGTACGTGACCTGACTTTAATCACTGCTGCTTCTAAAGATTTACAAACAGCTCAATACGTTCAGGAGCTATTTAGTAATCACTACTTCCGACTTTATACCAATACGGATGTTATCGGGGTCGAAACCGCTGGTGCTCTTAAAAACATTATCGCTGTCGGTGCTGGAGCCTTACATGGTTTAGGATTTGGTGACAATGCCAAGGCAGCCATCATCGCTCGAGGCTTGGCAGAAATTACCCGCCTAGGGGTAGCACTCGGTGCCAGTCCATTGACCTATAGTGGCTTGTCTGGTGTAGGAGACTTGATCGTAACAGGAACCTCCATCCACTCTCGTAACTGGAGAGCCGGAGATGCTCTTGGTCGCGGAGAATCTCTAGCTGATATCGAGGCCAATATGGGCATGGTGATTGAAGGAATCTCAACGACCCGAGCAGCCTATGAGCTAGCGCAAGAACTTGGAGTTTATATGCCAATTACACAGGCCATTTACCAAGTTATCTACCAAGGAACCAATATCAAAGATGCCATTTACGACATCATGAACAATGAATTTAAAGCAGAGAATGAGTGGTCTTAACCCTCGAAAGAAAGGATTCTTATGACATCAAAAGTTAGAAAAGCAGTCATCCCTGCCGCTGGACTCGGAACTCGTTTCTTACCAGCCACCAAAGCACTTGCTAAAGAAATGTTGCCAATTGTAGACAAACCAACTATCCAATTTATCGTAGAAGAAGCTCTTAAATCAGGTATCGAAGATATTCTAGTTGTCACTGGTAAGTCAAAACGTTCTATTGAAGACCACTTTGACTCAAACTTCGAATTGGAATATAACCTCAAAGAAAAGGGCAAACACGACTTGCTAAAATTGGTAGACGAAACAACTGGTATTCGCCTTCACTTTATTCGCCAAAGTCATCCTCGCGGCCTTGGAGATGCTGTCTTACAAGCAAAAGCTTTTGTCGGAAATGAGCCCTTCGTTGTCATGCTTGGTGACGATCTGATGGATATCACGGATGACCACGCTATTCCTTTGACAAAACAACTGATAAATGATTACGATACGACTCACGCATCCACAATTGCTGTTATGCATGTACCATATGAGGATGTTTCATCATATGGAGTTATCGCTCCACAAGGCGAAGTAATCAATGGCCTTTATAGCGTTGAAACTTTCGTTGAAAAACCTGCTCCCGAAGATGCTCCAAGTGATTTGGCCATTATCGGTCGCTATCTTCTAACACCTGAAATCTTTCAAATCTTAGAACACCAAAAACCTGGTGCTGGAAATGAAATCCAACTTACAGATGCAATCGATACGCTTAATAAAACACAACGTGTTTTCGCTCGTGAATTTAAAGGGGCCCGTTATGATGTAGGAAATAAGTTTGGCTTTATGAAAACATCTATTGACTACGCCCTCAACCACCCACAAGTCAAAGATGAATTGAAAGATTATCTCATCCAACTTGGAAAAGAATTGGCTGAGAAGGACTAAAATAAAAAGATAAGGTTCAAAAAATGCCTTATCTTTTTTATTACATAACTATTCTTATAAACCTTCACAACCCCATTCCCTTGTAGAGAAGCAAGACTGCGAGTCCTACGAATAACACTACCGCTCCTAACCTCTGGCTGGTACTATACATCCGTCTTTCTCCTCGAACTGGAAAGATAACTGCTAGAAATGCGCCACCAACTGCACCTCCGATATGGCCAGCTAGGCTGATTCCTGGAATCAGAACACTTCCAATAATGTTAACCACAAAAAGTGTCAGATAAGATTGCCCTAGCTGTTGGATATAAGGATTACGTGTTGCATAGCGAAGAATGATAATCGCAGCAAATAGCCCATAAAGAGAGGTAGAGGCTCCTGCTGCTAAGGATTTGGGACTAAATACAAAAACAAAGAGATTGCCCATCATTCCTGATAAAAGATAGAGAAAGAAAAACTTCTTGGATCCGAAAATTTCCTCTACTTGCCTACCAAGATAATAGAGCGAAAGCATATTAACAATGAAATGCTCCCATCCAATATGAACAAAAATGGCAGAAAAGAGACGCCAAATCTGCTCAGGAAAGAGGCGAATAGCTGGTCCATACATAGCTCCAAATCGAAATAAGGTATCCGCCCTGTCAAAGTCTCCACCTGTAGTCACCAGCATTAATAGAAACACCAAGGCCGTCGCTAAGAGGAAGAAACTCGTCACAGGGTAACGTCTATCAAAGATTTCCTTCATCAATTAAAACCTCCTGAACAGGAATATCATGATTTTCAGGCATGAATTGCTGAACTTGACAAGGATAAACCGTACTCAAAGTATGACCAGAAAAATGTTCCAGATAGCGGTCATAATAACCTCCACCGTATCCAATCCGATATCCTTCCGTCGTAAAAGCCAGACCAGGAACATGAATCAAATCAATCTGAGAAGCATCCACTACTTCCAAATCTCCCTGTGGTTCCAGTAATCCAAAGGAAGTTTTTACCAACTGCTGTGGATCATAGACCACAAAGTCCATGCGCCCCTTGGGATAGGTTTTGGGTATCAGAACCTTCTTGCCGTCCTTCAGCGCCTGCTCAATCAGTTCCTGCGTTTGAAACTCATGAGAAAAAGAAAGATAGGTTGCGATGACCTCGGCTTCTTGGTAGAAGGGGTGTTGTAAAAGTCGTTCGGTTAAAGCTAGATCCAAAGTAACTTTTTGAGTTCGAGGGATAGCCTTCATTTCGTGCAAGACTTGCTTCCGTAATTCCGATTTCATAGACAACCCCTCTACTCTGCTGCCTTCTTTTTCAGGAAACTAGAGACCGCGTCCACCCCAATGGCTAATGCTTCTTCCTTGGGACTCATCTGAGGATGATGAAGGGCGTAGGGACTATCGATACCTAGCCAAAACATAACGCCATCAACTTTTGAAAGGAGATAACCAAAGTCTTCACCTGTCATAGCAGGTTCGATATCAATCAACTCAATTCCGTCTTTTTCTTCAAAGAAATCCATCAGTTCACGCGCCAAGGCTGGATTGTTCTCAACAGGTAAGTATCCACCTTGTTTGAGTTCCACTTCTACTTCCATATCAAAGGCAGCTGCAACACCTTCTGCAACTGTTTTAACCCTTTTTTGCACCCAAAGACTCATGTCCTGCGTCAAGGCCCGAATAGTTCCATGCAAAAAGGCTGTGTCTGTGATGACATTGTTGGTGGTTCCAGCTTGGAAAAGACCAAAGGTCACTACTGCTCCCTCGATTGGATTAACATTGCGGCTAACCACTGACTGTACTTGGGTCACAAAGTAACTAGCAGCTACCAAGGCATCATTAGCTTCATGTGGAAAGGCTGCGTGGCCACCTTTGCCTTTGAAACGGATCTTCACCTCGCAAGTCCCTGCAAAGAGTGTATGAGTATTGGTCGCAATCTGACCAACCTTCAAATCTGGCCGAACATGAAGCCCATAAAACTGGTCTGGCAACCAGTCTCCAAAAGCGCCATCCTCATACATGAGCATGCCACCAGCTTCATTTTCTTCAGCAGGTTGAAACAGAAAGAGCAGATTGTTCTTTGGTTGCTCCTCAAGGGCTCGCTCAAGACAGCCTAAAGCAATAGTCATGTGGAAATCATGGCCACAAGCATGCATACGATCTTGATGCAGAGAAGCGAAGGGCAGGCCTGTTTGTTCGACGATAGGCAGGCCATCAATATCTGTTCTCCAACCAATGGTCCGCTCTGGCTGACTTCCCTGCAAATAAACCAAAATCCCTGTCCGCCAAGTACGAACTTGAACAAAATTCTTGCCCGCAGTCAATTTCTCAATCACATCTAGCAAATAAGCATGAGTCTTGAACTCCTCCAAGCCAATCTCTGGAATCTGGTGCAAATCTCGTCTAGTCTGAATCAAATCTAACATCTATCTATCCTCCTATATAGCAGAAAGAGGCTGGAAAAAGGGTTCCGCCTCTATTTTTCTTTTACAATTACAAGGTACGAAGCGCATCCTCTAGCGCTGTTTTTTGTTGGGTTTGAGCATCAATTTCTTTGATAATACGAGCTGGAACACCTGCTACTACCACGTTTTCTGGGACATCTTGGGTAACAATAGCTCCTGCTGCGACAACTGAACCACTACCGATTTGAACTCCTTCGATGACCACTGCATTAGCGCCGATAAGAACATTGTCTCCAACACGGACTGGTTCAGCGCTAGCTGGCTCAATCACACCTGCCAAAACTGCACCTGCACCAACGTGGCTGTTTTTCCCAACGATAGCACGGCCACCAAGGATGGCACCCATGTCAATCATAGTTCCTGCACCAATTTCAGCACCGATATTGATAACAGCCCCCATCATGATAACAGCATTGTCTCCAATTTCAACTTGGTCACGGATAATAGCACCTGGCTCGATACGAGCGTTGATAGTACGTTTGTCTAGCAAGGGAACTGCAGAATTACGAGCATCTTGCTCAACAACATAGTCTTGATTTTCTACCAAACCATCGAGAAGCGGAGCCACATCTTTCCAGTCTCCAAATAGGACATTCCCTAGTTTGACAACAGAGCTAGGTACAGCAGTTGCGAGTTGTCCCTCAAATGTTACTTTCACACTGGTTTTCTTTTCAGCATTGGCGATAAATTGGATAATTTCTTGAGCGTTCATTTTTGTAGCAGTCATAGGCGCCTCCTAGTTCATTTTAATGATACCTATTCTACCAAAAAAGGCCTCAAATTTGAAGCCTTTTTGTTTGTTTTTAGGTATGATTTTTAGGGATGTGAGATAAAACGTGCTGTCGGTAAAAGCAAGCCCCTACCGATACAACCTAAAAACACTCTTCACAACTATCTCCCCGTGTTTTATTGACTATTCTAGTATAGCACACTTTTAGAATTAAGAAAAGACTTTTTATTTACTTTCTTTCGCTTCTTCTATCGATAGGAAAATCATGGGCAAAATAATCAAGGCCATAGCTAGAAGAAGGGACCAATCCACTACCAAGCCTAAAAATAAAACACTCAAAAGGGCAGAAGAGAGAGGTTCACTGGCACTGATAACAGAAACCACCAAAGGAGAAACCAAGGATACTGCCTTCATGGAAATGAAAAAGGCAAAAGCCGTCCCAAAGAAAGCGATAATGAGGCAAATCAAGATACTCCAAATATCCGGAGTAAAGGAAAGCTGATAAACTGGTGAGAGAACATTGCTAAATAAACCGGCCAAAATCATCCCCCACCCAACCGTGGGTACAAAACCATAACGCTTAGCAAAAGGTTGAGGTAAGATAACATTAAACATGACCCCCATGGCACTCAGCAAACCCGTCACAAGTGCTAGTGGTGTCATGGATAATTGAGAGAGATCTCCCTTTGTCGCCATCAGGCAAACACCCAACATGGCAACCAAAACATAAAGAATAGCACTTTTTGACGCTCGTTTTTGATAAACCAAGCGATTGTAAAAGAGGATAAAGACAGGGCTAATAAACTGTAAAATAGTTGCTGTCGCTGCATTAGAATATTCTACGCAGAGGTAGAAAAAATACTGAACTGAAAAAATCCCCAAAATAGCATAGGCTAAAAAAGGTAGGTAATTTTTCTTATCTCGCCAAATATCTAGCACTTGCGATTTTAATTGCACTGCAGACCAAATGAGCACAAGACTCCCTGCCAGTGTCAAACGCATAGAGGTAATCCAGCCAGAGGACACTTGATAATGAGTAAAGAAATATTCTCCTAAAATTCCACAGATTCCCCAGATTAAGCCGGATAGGAGCGAATAAATAGTTCCTTTAACAATCTTTTTCTGATACTGATTCATACCTTTATTGTAACACGAAAGGAAAAAAGAAAAAAGTGGCAATCAATGCCACTTTCCTATCTTCTACTATTTGGTTGTGTAGATGATGAACTTGATGTACTGCTAGAACTACTACTTGAACTTGGCGTAGATGAGAAACTACCAATAATACTTGACCAAGCATTTTGATAATCTGCTTCACTTCCTCCAATAGCAAAGTGATAGCTTGTTGTAGGAGCTCCCGCTTTATTAGCCCAATAGCTCGTTACAGTAGAACCTGAAAGATCAACTGTTTTTCCATTAACGGACACTTTGCCTGGCTTCTGCCCTGTAGATCTGAGAACCTGAGATTGAGTCACACTAGAATCAAGACTAAAGCGTTCATTGCCCCAAACACCAGGCTCAGCCTGTTGGATAGCATTGACTAAGTAAGCCATATATTTGGCATTTCGATAATGCCCAGCACCCTTAGCCATTGGGCGGTTGTCATCATGCCCTAGCCAACCACCTAGAGTCAATCTTGGTGTCGAAAGCATGAGCCACATATTTTCGTCTTCATTGGTTGTACCAGTCTTCCCAATCCAGTCTGCACGAGCTAAGCTTGAATTGATAGAAGTCAAGTCTGTTTGGAAACTTGAAGTGATTCGGGATGAAATCACCTCACGAAGCAAACTCTGCATAATCGTTGCTGTTGCCTTCGAGTACACTTGAACTGGTTTGTCTTGGAATTCATAGATTACTCTACCATCAGATGATTCAATCTTAGAAATCACATGTTTCTGATGGTAGACACCGTTATTAGCTAGTGTCTGATAACCATTTGTATGCTGGGCAACTGTGACTTCAATCCCACCACCCATAGGCAGACTTTCGATACCGTACTCCGGAATCTCGTAACCCATTTTCTCCATGTAACCCTTGACATCTACACCCTTCTCACGAAGCATGCGATAGGTCCAATAGGCTGGGATATTCCATGAATAGTTCAAGGCTTCACCCAGAGTCATCATGCCTGTACCTGGACTGTTCACATACATGATAGGATTGCCATTAGAGAATTTTGTCGGATAATTTGACAAGATACTAGCGCTTCCCATCAAACCTTGGTCAATGGCAATACCGTAGGCCAGCAAAGGCTTGGTTGTAGAGGCTGGCGAACGCTTGGTATCAAAGGCGTGATTGTTTTGGTTTGTCTGGTAATTACGACCACCAACGAAGCCTAGAACAGCCCCCGTTTTATTGTCCATCAAAACATTCCCTACTTCAGGCTGCCCAGTCGAATCATCTACCAAACGACCGTAGTTAGCAACTGCATTTTGCATGGCGTTATGGATTTTTTTATTGATCGTTGTAGTGATTTTGTAGCCACCATTACTGAGTTCCTGCTCAGCACGCTCATGATATGCCTTTTGAATCGCTTCCTTTTTCAACTCTTGACTAGAGACATTGTCCTGCTGAATTAAATAATCATACATACGATCTGTTGCTTCAGACATAGCCGTAAAGTAAAGGTAATCTCTTGAAACAGCATTGACAGTTCCTGATGGCAAAAAGTCTTGTTTGAGATTGTAATCCTTGTACTGGTCGTATTCTTCCTGAGTCAAGGCACCCGTACGGTACATATTATAGAGAACATCCTTAGCTCGTTTCAAACCAAGCTCTAAATCTTCATCACTCTTTAACTCTCCAGTATTTTCATAAGGTGAATAAGTAATCGGACTCTGTGGCAAACCTGCTAGGAAGGCAGCTTGGGGAATACTCAACTTGTTGGCATCGATACCGAAAATCCCTTCAGCAGCTTGCTGGGCACCTGCAATATTCTGCCCTTTATGATTTCGACCAAAGGGAGCAACGTTGAGATAGGTGGTCAATATTTCATCCTTACTCATGTTGCGTTCCAAGGCAAGGGCATCAACAATTTCTGTAGCCTTACGAGCCAAAGTCGGAGCATCTCCAACCACTTGTTGTTTGATTAACTGTTGGGTCAAGGTCGAGCCCCCGCTAGATGAGCCCAAACCTGCAAAGGTTCCCAAAGTCGCCCGAATCACAGCTTTTGGCACAACCCCATTATGTTCAAGAAAATGTTCGTCCTCAGTTGCAACGATAGCCTTTTTGAGATTGTCCGATATTTCCTCAGATGAGACAGAAGTTCTCAGTAAATCACTCTCGATAGAAGCAATGACACTCCCATCTGCGTAAACAATTTCTGAGATGGAAGAAATATTTTTAACCTGCTTGACCAAGTCCTCCGATTGGGGAACCTTGGCCTTGTCAAACAAAGCAACTCCATAACCAAGAGCTACACCAGCACCAAAAAGCCCACCGATAAAGCCTAGAATAAAGAGAGTATTCAAAATTCCCTTGATAACAACTAAAATGCTACCTAGGATAGCCAGAACTTTCCCACCTGTCCCATCCGACTGCTTCTCTTCTGAGACTTTCTCTGATTTTTTATGATTTATTTTTGATTTTACTAGCTGGAAAAATTCCAGCATTTTTTGTTTTAATTCATTTAATTGATTTTGCATGGATTTCCTCACTGTAACTATTATACCATAAAAGGTAAACTTTCAATAAAATAGCCACTTTCTTCCCTATTCTACTAGGCTATTGCCCAAGTTTGTGATACAATAGGTAGAAACAATATTTTTAAAAAGGAGAAAAGACACATGCACATTTTTGATGAGCTAAAAGAGCGTGGTTTGATTTTTCAAACGACTGATGAAGAAGCTTTGCGTAGAGCCCTAGAAGAAGGTCAAGTTTCTTATTATACTGGCTACGATCCAACTGCTGACAGCCTTCACCTAGGCCATCTTGTCGCAATCTTGACAAGTCGTCGCTTGCAACTAGCAGGTCACAAACCTTATGCGCTCGTTGGCGGTGCTACAGGTCTCATTGGAGATCCGTCCTTCAAAGATGCTGAACGTAGTCTCCAAACAAAAGACACAGTAGATGGCTGGGTCAAGTCTATCCAAGGACAACTTTCTCGTTTTCTTGACTTTGAAAATGGCGAAAACAAGGCTGTCATGGTCAACAACTACGACTGGTTTGGCAGCATCAGCTTCATTGACTTCCTCCGTGATATCGGAAAATACTTCACTGTCAACTACATGATGAGCAAGGAGTCTGTGAAAAAACGGATTGAAACAGGGATTTCTTACACTGAGTTTGCCTACCAAATCATGCAAGGTTACGATTTCTTCGTCCTTAACCAAGACTACAACGTTACCCTTCAAATCGGTGGTTCTGACCAGTGGGGAAATATGACAGCTGGTACCGAATTGCTTCGTCGTAAGGCTGACAAGACTGGCCACGTTATCACTGTTCCATTGATCACAGATGCAACTGGTAAGAAATTTGGTAAATCAGAAGGAAACGCAGTCTGGCTCAATCCTGAAAAGACTTCCCCATACGAAATGTACCAATTCTGGATGAACGTTATGGACGCTGACGCTGTTCGCTTCTTGAAAATCTTTACTTTCTTGTCACTTGATGAGATTGAAGATATCCGCAAGCAGTTTGAAGCAGCTCCACACGAACGCTTGGCTCAAAAAGTCTTGGCTCGTGAAGTCGTAACACTTGTTCACGGCGAAGAAGCTTACAAAGAAGCCCTCAACATCACTGAGCAACTCTTTGCAGGAAACATCAAAAACCTTTCTGTCAAAGAGCTCAAACAAGGACTTCGTGGAGTACCAAACTACCAAGTACAAGCAGACGAAAACCACAATATCGTGGAACTCCTCGTGGCATCTGGTGTGGTCAACTCAAAACGCCAAGCCCGTGAAGACGTCCAAAACGGAGCTATCTACGTCAACGGTGACCGCATCCAAGACCTTGACTATGTCTTGAGTGACGCTGATAAGTTAGAGAACGAACTGACTGTTATCCGTCGCGGCAAGAAGAAATATTTTGTATTGACTTACTAAACTGTTCAACATTTACCTATAAAAAAGGAGTTAACCTCGAGAAAGGTAACTCCTTTTTGTTGTTGATAACCACATCTATCTAGCCTTAATAGACAGGCTACGCAGGACTATGCGCAAGGTTGTTAGATTATGTAAGATAGAGAGATTTGAAGGACTGAGCCAATTAAATAAGCCAAAGCCAATCAAACTACTATTTACTACAACGGTATCTTGAATATTCTTCTTGATGAGTGTTTGCAAAGATGATGATAGCCAATCCAACTCTTGGAAGAAATCCAAACGATTATCTAACAATAAGATATCGCTCATCTGCTTAGAAATATCTGCACTCTCATTCATCACCACACCGATATCTGATAGGGTTAGAGCAGCTGAGTCATTCAAGCCATATCCAACCATCAAAATAGTGTGACCTGCTTTCTGCAGTTCCTCTACTAGCTCAAATTTCCCATCAGGTTTCAAGTCTGTATAGACCTGATCAAAGGGCAAATCTTTGACTAATTCCTCTGTTCTAACCAAGGTGTCCCCTGTTGCCAGAATCAATTTTTTCCCTTGTGCCTTAAGTTTCTCCAAGGCTGCTTTTGCTTCTTTTCTCAACGGAGTATGAATACAGAACATTCCAATCAATTCATTCTGATAAGCCAAAAATAAGAGATTGTAGTGACTCTTGTACTCTTCAATTAAAGCATTTTGTTCTGAACTGATATGAATTTGCTCATCCTGCATCAAAACATAATTCCCAATAACAACTGGTTGGCCATCAATATGGGACTTAATTCCCTTGCTTGCAATATATTGAAGTTTCCCATGCATTTCCTCATGTTCAATTCCCTCTATCTCGGCTTGCTTGACGATGGCATTAGCAATAGGATGATAAATGTGTTCCTCAAGACAGGCACTGATTCTGAGAATATCTTCCTCGCTATAATCCCCAAAAGGTAACACCTTTTCAACTATAGGATAGCTAGTTGTGATTGTTCCCGTCTTATCAAACAAGAAAGTATCAACTTCCAGATATTTCTCCAGAACATCTCCATCCTTAATCACCATTTCACGGTTCAACCCCTCCTTGATAGCTGTCAAATAAGCTACAGGAGTAGAAATTTTCAAAGCGCAGGAGAAATCGACCAATAGGAATGAAATAGCCTTAGAAAAAGAACCTGTTAATAGGTAAGTCAGACCAGCCCCCAAGAAATTATATTTGACGACCTTATCCGCCATCTTGATGAAATAGCGTTGTTTCGTTTTCTTGTTTTCTTCAGATTTCTTCATCAACTCAATCAGCTGTAAAATACGGCTATTCATCTGATTATCGGTTACACGAATGCGCAACTCTCCAGTTTCTAATACTGTATTTGCACAAACCAAATCAGACTCTCTTTTTTCAACTGGAAAACTCTCTCCTGTCAAGGAACTTTCGTTGACCATACCTAAACCTGAAACTACTTGTCCATCAAACAGAATTTCATTTCCTTGAGATAGAACCAAGACATCTCCTATTTGAACATCGGAACTCTTGATACTAACGACCGTATCGCCCTGTACCAAGAATACATCGCTTTCTTTTGCAAGAAGGCTTTGTTCTAAATCTGTTGCAGTTTTTTTCAAGGACCACTGATCTAAATGATTCCCCAAATCAAGCATAAACATGATATTGCTAGCTGTCTTGGATTGGTTCATAAACAAGGACAATAAAATCGCCGAACAGTCTAAGACCTCCATCGTTAGCTCCTTACACGCTAGAGTCTGATAGGCTTCTCTAATATAGCCAAAAGCCTGATAACAAGTCCATATATAGCGAATAGGATACGGCACAAAACTACGAAAAAGTACACGCTTAATCGCTGCACCTGAAACAATAGAATAAGCACTCTCTTCTCTACGAATGGGAAGAGTCATCAACTCAGAAACTTTCCCTTTATCAATTCTTTTTAAAAAGGCTTCTGCATTATCTAATACAGAAAAGCCTTCTTTTATGCGTAGAGTAAAGTGCTGTTGATCCATGTAAAACTGGATAGACTCAATTCCCTTTTCATCTCTCGCCAAGGAACGAAGATAGTCTTGAATATCCAAGGTGAGTGAAAAAGAAGATGATAGTCGGATATGTTGGTATCCTCTATGTAGCACTTTAAAAGACATATTATTCTCCTATAAGGCTATCTAATTGCTCTTCTTTTTTCTCTTGCTCGTACAAATATTTGGCATCTTGCAAGACATCGTCTCCATGTTGTTTCATAACAGAAACAGATGCATCTAGCCCGTCTTTCAACTTGTAAGCCTTAGCCAAAGCTTTAGAATAACCTTTTTTAGCTTCCTTACTTGCCAAGATTTTCAAACCAAGGGTACCAAATGCGACACCACCCAAAAAGAGTGATGATTTTTTCGCAACTTTTGCAACGGTTAGTACTTCTTTTAACATACTTATTTCCTCCTTATCATTATTATATAGCAATTTAGATATAAAAGCAATTTCATTCCATAAATTGGAGAATTAGTTTTATTTCTACTGAATCTCCCATCTACTTATTCCTAAAGTTGCTTTCATTTGCCTCTTTTGATACACTTAAACTATGAATACAAATCTCAAACCCAAACTTCAACGTTTTGCTTCTGCTACTGCCTTTGCCTGTCCCATCTGTCAAGAAAAGCTACCTCTAGTAGCTAGCAGTCTCAAGTGTAGCAATCACCATTCTTTTGATCTGTCAAAATTCGGCTATGTCAATCTGGCGCCCCAAATCAAGCAATCCGCTAATTACGACAAGGAAAATTTTCAAAACCGTCAACGAATCCTAGAAGCTGGCTTTTATCAAGCTATTTTAGAGGCCGTCTCTGATTTACTTTCAAACTCAAAAAATGCCAAAACAATTTTAGATATCGGTTGTGGCGAAGGATTCTATTCTCGCAAACTCCAAGAAAGTCATCCTGACAAAACCTTCTATGCCTTTGACATCTCCAAAGATTCGGTCCAAATCGCTGCCAAGAGCGAACCCAACTGGGCAGTCAATTGGTTCGTTGGCGACTTGGCTCGTCTTCCTATAAGAGACGCCAGCATGGATATCCTGCTTGATATCTTCTCACCTGCTAACTATGGAGAATTTCGTCGCGTTTTATCCAAAGACGGCATCTTGATAAAGGTTATTCCAACTAAAAATCACCTCAAGGAAATCCGTCAGAAGGTACAAGACCAGTTAACAAACAAGGATTATTCCAACCAAGATATCAAGGAGCATTTTCAGGAGCACTTTACCATCCTATCTAACCAAACGGCCTCTCTGACTAAGACTATCACAGCAGATCAGCTCCAAGCCCTACTCAGTATGACTCCTCTCCTCTTTCACGTTGACCAGACTAAGATTGACTGGAGCCAACTGAAAGAGATTACTATTGAGGCTGAGATTCTGGTTGGGAAAGTACTATAATTGACACAAAAAACCGCATTTCAAGAAGATCTGCGGTTTTAAATTTCAATTTTTAAACTATCGATCCCAAAAGTCTAAAACATTTAAAGCTTTTAGCTTCTCCATTTATTTTCGATTCGAAATAAAAAACTTATCAATAAATAGCAAGTGAAATAAGGCAAGTGTAATTCCCGATAAGCACCCATGATAAGAGATTTCTTGATGGGTAAGGGGGTAAAGATTACTATTACCCGCCAATAGGCATGTTAAAATAACAAATAGAATCCAAAATAAATCAGTCCATTTATATTTTGAAAAATATTTTTTCCACATAAAAACACCTTCTTTCCTACAATCATATTATAATACTTTGTGTAAGCGAATACAAGAAATATGAGGTAATCAACTACAAAGAAATATAAGGCTGAAGACAGTAAAAACCAGCATTTTAAGCGTTCAATGTGTCTATGATTTCTCTCTTTTTAATTCAAGATTGACTCAAATCCACAGCATTCAAAAAAAGCGAATTTCAATCGAAATTCGCTTTATAGGAAAGTGTATTAGTATAAATCTTGTATCTTAGTTCAAGTGCCAGATATCTTCGTTGTACTGAGCGATTGTACGGTCAGATGAGAAGAATCCTGCTTTAGCAATGTTAACGATAACTTTATCCAACCATGCGTCACGGTCTTCGTAGTCAGCCAACATTTGCTCTTTGACTTTGATGTAGTCTTCCAAGTCAAGAAGAGTCATGAACCAGTCTTTGTTGATCAATTCATTGTAAAGACGTTCCAAGCGCTCTTTGTTTCCAGCTGCAAGAACTGCATCGCTAACGATGAAGTCAACCAATGGTTTGATAGCTTCACGAGCATAGAATTCGCTTGATTTGTATGCTGCTTTATCGTAAAGGTCGATAACAGTTTCTGAATCTTCACCAAAGATGTAGATGTTTTCGTCACCAACCAACTCAGCGATTTCCACGTTAGCACCGTCCATAGTACCAAGAGTCAAAGCTCCGTTCAACATGAATTTCATGTTACCAGTACCTGAAGCTTCTTTAGAAGCAAGTGAGATTTGTTCTGAGATATCACATGCTGGGATCAAGAAGCTTGCTGCAGTAACATTGTAGTTTTCAACCATAACTACTTGCAAGTGTGGAGCTACTGCTGGATCGTTAGCAATAACTTCTGACATGCAAAGGATTAAGTGGATAATGTCTTGAGCGATTGTGTAGGCTGGAGCTGCTTTACCACCAAAGAAGATTGTGATTGGGCGAGCAGGGATGTTACCAGCTTTGATATCAAGGTATTTGTGAATCACGTACAAAGCGTTCATTTGTTGGCGTTTGTACTCGTGAAGACGTTTGATTTGGATATCAAAGATAGAGTTTGTATTGATTTCCACACCTTGGTGTTCTTTCAAGTGACGAGCCAATTTACGTTTGTTGTGAGCCTTGATGCTTTCCAATTTTTCTTTGACAGCTGCTTTGTCTTCATAAGACAAAAGTTTTTCAAGCTCATCTGCTTCATGGTGCCAACCTTCTCCAAGAATCTCATCCAAGTAGTGAGACAATCTTGGGTTAGCATGCATGAGCCAACGACGGAAAGTGATACCGTTTGTTTTGTTGTTGAATTTTTCTGGGTAAAGGTCGTAGAAAGCTTTCAACTCAGAATTTTTCAAGATTTCAGTGTGAAGTGCTGCTACTCCGTTAACGCTGTATCCGTAGTGGATATCCATGTGAGCCATGTGAACACGTCCGCTCTCATCGATAATTTGAACAGCTGGATCTTTGTATTCTGCTTTCACGCGACGATCCAATTCTTCGATGATTGGTACCAAGTGAGGAACCACTTCTTGCAAGAATTCAAGAGGCCATTTTTCAAGGGCTTCAGCAAGGATTGTGTGGTTAGTGTAGGCAGTCATGCTACGAACGATTGAGATTGCTTCGTCAAGTTCGATACCACGAGCAGTCAAAAGACGGATCAATTCAGGGATAACCATTGATGGGTGAGTATCATTGATTTGTACAACTGCGTAGTCAGCAAGGTCATGCAAGTTGCTTCCTTTTTCGATTGCTTCGTCGATGATCAATTGCGCACCGTTTGAAACCATGAAGTATTGTTGGAAGATACGGAGCAATTCACCTTGACGGTCACTATCATCTGGGTAAAGGAAAAGAGTCAAGTTGCGAGCGATGTCTGTCTTGTCAAAGTTGATACCGTCTTTAATGATTGAAGAATCAACTGAATCCAAGTCAAACAAACGCAAGCGGTTCTTAGTTTCTGTCTTGTAACCAGGTACATCGATATCGTAAAGAGTTGATGTCAATGTGAAGTGAGCAAATGGCACTTGGTAGCTACGGCTTGAGCGAACCAACCAGTTTTGCTCTGTCAACCATGCATTTGGAATTGTTTCTTGTTGGTTATTTTTAAGAACTTGTTGGAAAAGACCGTAGTGGTAGTTAAGACCAACACCGTCACCGTTCAAACCAAGAGTAGCAATTGAGTCGATAAAGCAGGCAGCCAAACGTCCCAAACCACCATTACCAAGAGATGGTTCCAATTCAACTTCTTCAACTTCGATCAAGTCTTTACCTGCAGCTGCAAGTTCTTTTTTAACATCGTCGTAAAGACCAAGGTTGATCAAGTTGTTTGACAAAAGTTTACCAATCAAGAACTCAGCTGAAATGTAGTAAACTTTTTTCTTACCAGTGTTAACTGGCTTTTGACTACTTGCAAGCTTGCTGTAGTTAAGAAGAGCCAGGTAAAGCTCTTCATTGCTACATTCTGCAATGGTTTTATTGTAACGATTTTGTACAAATTCTTGTAGTGATAACATGTTTAAGGTGTCTCCTGATATTGTATTATTTCTTTAATTCTACCAAATTTTCATTGATTCGGCGATAGATTGTTGTCAAGTCAAGCAAGCCTTCCTCGACAGCTGGTGTCAATTGATCTTCAGTCATACGCCAAGACCAGTTTCCACCAAGGGTAGATGGGAAGTTCATACGAGCTGCCTCATCCAATTCTAGCAAATCTTGCATAGTTGCAATTGCCATGAAGCTAACTGATGAAAAGACTGTACGAAGCATAGCATGTGGCACTGTTTCGTATTCTTTACGGTTAGTGTAGCGAGCCATGTATTCACGAGTTGCATCATCGATCTCGTTACGGTACCAACCAAGGACCGTATTGTTATCGTGTGTTCCTGTGTACATAACTGAGTTAGCAGGTGCCAAGTGTGGGCTATCGATGCTTTCGTCTTCTGGGTTGAAGGCAAATTGAAGAATCTTCATTCCTGGGAAGCCAGTACGTTCACGCAATTCGATAACTTCGTCTGTCATGAAACCAAGGTCTTCTGCGATGATGTTTAACTCACCAAGTTCTTCCTTAACGGCTGCAAAAAGCTTGTAGCCAGGACCTTTCACCCACTCACCAGGTGCTGCTGTATCGGAACCAGCAGGGATTTCCCAGTAAGATTCGAAACCACGGAAGTGGTCAATACGAACGATGTCGTAGATTTTGAAGCTTTCACGCAAGCGTTCAATCCACCATTTGTAGCCGTCTTTGTCCATTGCTTCCCAGTCATAGATTGGGTTACCCCAAAGCTGACCAGTTGCAGAAAACTCATCTGGTGGGCATCCTGCGATGCAAGTCGCCTTACCGTTAACATCTGTCTTGAAGAGATGTGGATTTGCCCACATATCGCTTGAATCTTCCGCTACGTAGATTGGCATATCTCCAACAATTTCGATGTGGTTGTCGTTAGCGTAAGCTTTCAATTTCAACCATTGTTGGAAGAAGAAGTATTGAGTCACACGGTGGT
The DNA here is from genome assembly GCF_001810785.1 of Streptococcus sp. HMSC073F11. Classification (GTDB taxonomy): domain Bacteria; phylum Bacillota; class Bacilli; order Lactobacillales; family Streptococcaceae; genus Streptococcus. The sequence continues at coordinate 33,949 of NZ_KV802678.1, read as the reverse complement.
AAACCAACTTGTCTGCCAATTGCTCACGGTAGCTTTCAAGTGCTGAAGCTTTACGAGCACGAGCATCTGCATCTGGCCACTCAGTCCAAGCAAGATTGTCAAAATGCTCTTTGATAGCCATATACTCTGCAAAGAGTTCAAGCCATGATTGGTTGTCTTGAGCAAATTTCTCAAAATCTTTAACATTTCCTACTTCCAAGAAACGTTTTACTGCTTTTTCTAAAAGAGGACGACGTGCATAGTAGATTTTCGCATAGTCAACTTCAGATGCATCGCTACCAAAGTCAACTCCTTCAAGATCACTTGCTTGCAACAAGCCTTGTTCCACCAAGATATCTAAATCGATAAAATGAGTGTTCCCTGCGAAGGCTGAGAAAGATTGGTAAGGAGAATCTCCGTAACTAGTTGTTCCTAGTGGAAGGATTTGCCAGTAACGTTGTTTTGTGCGAACCAAGAAATCAACGAAGTCGTAAGCACTTTTACCAAATGATCCGATTCCGTATGCTCCTGGAAGAGAAGAAATGTGCATCAACACACCACTTTGACGTTTTTTCATAATAAGCACCTCATGTGTTTATAGTTAGATATTACATTTTTACGAACGCAAACGTTTGCGCTATTATTAGTATATCTCATTTTCTCGATAAATGCAAGCGGTTTTAAAAAACTTTTTTGATTATTTTTTTAAAAGTTTTTCTTCATACTTGTATATATATTCTTTCAGGAAACAAACAAAATAGGAATAAGGGTTTCACTTATCTTATTAAGCAAAAATAAAGTGAGAATCCTTTCTGCTTTCCATTTGTAAATTAGGCAATCGTTTTCTCAACTTTTTTAAATTTAAAACAAAATAGATTTTGGGATTTTCTACTATTATATGACGATGAAGCGTTTACTTTTTTCACAATTTTTTTAAAAATTTTTACAAAAAATACTTGCAACCGCTTTCCAATTGTGTTATACTAGTCCCATAAAGGAAAACGTTTGCGTTTCCTCATTATAAAATTTGTTATTCTTTAGGAGGAATACACTATGTCATCTAAATTCATGAAGAGCGCTGCTGTGCTTGGAACTGTTACACTTGCTAGCTTGCTTTTGGTAGCTTGCGGAAGCAAAACTGCTGATAAGCCTGCTGATTCTGGTTCATCTGAAGCGAAAGAAATCACTCTTTACGTTGAGGACCAATACAAAGCTTATGCTGAAACAGTAGCTAAAGCTTATAAAGAACAATCAGGAACAACAGTTAACATCAAATCTGGTGACCAAATGGGTGGGCTTGACAAACTTTCTCTTGACAACCAATCAGGTCAAGCTCCTGACGTTATGATGGCTCCATACGACCGTGTAGGTAGCCTTGGTACTGACGGACAACTTTCAGAAGTGAAATTGAGCGACGGTGCTAAAACAGATGATAAAACTAAATCTCTTGTAACAGCTGCTGACGGTAAAGTTTACGGTGCTCCTGCCGTTATCGAGTCACTTGTTATGTACTACAACAAAGACTTGGTAAAAGAAGCTCCAAAAACATTTGCTGACTTGGAAAACCTTGCTAAAGATAGCAAATACGCATTCGCTGGAGAAGATGGAAAAACTTCTGCTTTCCTAGCTGACTGGACAAACTTCTACTTTGCATACGGACTTCTTGCTGGTAACGGCGGTTACGTATTCGGACAAAACGGTAAAGACGCTAAAGACATCGGTCTTGCAAACGACGGCGCTATCAAAGGTGTAGAATACGCTAAAACTTGGTATGAAAAATGGCCTAAAGGTATGCAAGATACTGAAGGAGCTGGAAACCTAATCCAAACTCAATTCCAAGAAGGTAAAACAGCTGCTATCATCGATGGACCTTGGAAAGCTCAAGCCTTCAAAGACGCTAAAGTAAACTACGGTGTTGCAACTATCCCAACTCTTCCAAACGGAAAAGACTACGCAGCATTTGGTGGTGGTAAAGCTTGGATCATCCCATCAAGCACTAAGAACCTTGAAGCTGCTCAAAAATTTGTAGACTTCCTTGTTTCAACTGAACAACAAAAAGCCTTCTACGATAAAACTAATGAAATCCCAGCTAACACTGAAGCTCGTTCATACGCTGAAGGTAAAAATGATGAGTTGACAACAGCTGTTATCAAACAGTTCAAGAACGCTCAACCAATGCCAAACATCTCTCAAATGTCAGCTGTTTGGGACCCAGCTAAAACAATGTTGTTTGAAGCTGTAAGTGGTAAGAAAGATGCTAAAACAGCTGCTAACGATGCTGTAACATTGATCAAAGAAACAATCAAACAAAAATTTGGTGAATAAAAAATTTGTTCAAGGGGGGTGGAAATCAAATCCCCCTTTGAATTTATCAATCGAAAACATATATAGTTTAGGTTTTAATTAGAAACCAGTATCCTATGAAAGGAGTTATTATGGAAAAGCAACAACCTAGTAAAGCAGCCCTGCTGTCTATCATTCCTGGGTTAGGACAGATTTACAATAAACAAAAAGCCAAAGGTTTTATCTTCCTTGGTGTAACCATCGTATTTGTCCTTTACTTCCTAGCACTTGCAGCCCCTGAATTGAGCAACCTCATCACTCTTGGTGACAAGCCAGGTCGTGATAATTCCCTCTTCATGCTGATTCGTGGTGCCTTCCATTTAATCTTTGTAGTCGTTTATGTACTCTTTTATTTCGCAAATATCAAAGATGCACATACAACTGCCAAACACATTAACAATGGCATACCAGTAGCACTTACCTTTAAAGAAATGATCAAAGGAATCTATGAAAATGGTTTCCCTTACCTCTTGATCATTCCATCTTATGTTGCCATGACTTTTGCGATTATCTTCCCAGTTATCGTAACCTTGATGATCGCCTTCACAAACTATGACTTCCAACACTTGCCACCAAACAAATTGTTGGATTGGGTTGGTTTGACCAACTTTACAAACATTTGGAGCTTGAGTACCTTCCGTTCTGCCTTTGGTTCTGTTCTTTCTTGGACTATCATCTGGGCTTTATCTGCCTCAACTTTACAGATCGTGATTGGTATCTTCACAGCTATCATTGCTAACCAACCATTTATCAAAGGAAAACGTATCTTTGGTGTTATTTTCCTTCTTCCTTGGGCTGTTCCAGCCTTCATCACTATCTTGACATTCTCAAACATGTTTAACGATAGTGTCGGTGCTATCAATACTCAAGTCTTGCCGATCTTTGCTAAATTCCTTCCTTTCCTTGATGGGGCTCTTATCCCTTGGAAAACAGACCCTACTTGGACTAAGGTTGCCTTGATTATGATGCAAGGTTGGCTTGGATTCCCATATATCTACGTTTTGACTTTGGGTATCTTGCAATCTATTCCTAACGACCTTTACGAAGCAGCTTATATTGACGGTGCCAATGCTTGGCAAAAATTCCGCAACATCACTTTCCCAATGATCTTGGCTGTTGCAGCACCTACTTTGATTAGCCAATACACCTTCAACTTTAACAACTTCTCTATCATGTACCTCTTCAATGGTGGAGGTCCTGGTAGTGTCGGAGGGGGAGCTGGTTCAACAGATATCTTGATCTCATGGATCTACCGTTTGACAACAGGTACATCTCCTCAATACTCAATGGCGGCAGCTGTTACCTTGATTATCTCTATCATTGTCATCTCAATCTCTATGATCGCATTCAAGAAACTACACGCATTTGATATGGAGGATGTCTAAGATGAATAACTCAATTAAACTCAAACGTAGACTGACTCAAACCCTTACTTACCTCTACTTAATTGGCCTATCAATCGTGATTATCTATCCACTTTTGATTACCATCATGTCAGCCTTTAAAGCAGGTAACGTCGCGGCCTTTAAACTCGATACTAACATCGACTTCAATTTTGATAACTTTAAAGGACTCTTTACTGAAACTCTATACGGTACTTGGTATCTCAATACCTTGATCATCGCCTTGATTACCATGGCGGTTCAAACAAGTATCATCGTACTTGCTGGTTATGCCTACAGCCGTTACAACTTCTTGGCTCGTAAACAAAGTTTGGTCTTCTTCTTGATCATCCAAATGGTGCCAACCATGGCCGCTTTGACAGCCTTCTTCGTTATGGCGCTTATGTTGAACGCCCTTAACCACAGCTGGTTCCTCATCTTCCTCTACGTTGGTGGTGGTATCCCGATGAATGCTTGGCTCATGAAAGGCTACTTCGATACAGTGCCAATGTCTCTAGACGAATCTGCAAAACTAGACGGTGCAGGACACTTCCGCCGCTTCTGGCAAATTGTTCTTCCACTTGTTCGCCCAATGGTTGCCGTACAAGCTCTCTGGGCCTTCATGGGACCTTTTGGAGACTATATCCTTTCTAGTTTCTTGCTTCGTGAGAAAGAATACTTTACTGTTGCCGTAGGTCTCCAAACCTTCGTTAGCAATGTGAAAAACTTGAAGATTGCCTACTTCTCAGCAGGTGCTATCCTCATTGCCCTTCCAATCTGTATTCTCTTCTTCTTCCTACAAAAGAACTTTGTTTCAGGACTTACAAGTGGTGGCGACAAGGGATAATATATCCCCGCCACCCTTTTTCATTTTATACTCTTCGAAAATCTCTTCAAACCA
>NZ_KV802678.1:0-29244 GCF_001810785.1 Streptococcus sp. HMSC073F11 | reverse complement strand
CCTAGTTTGCTCTTTGATTTTCATTGAGTATTAGCGATTGTTACTGTAAATAATATTCTTGCAACAAGCAATTTATCTCCTAGACTTGAAATAAAGCACATTTCTCTATATAATAATACTCATATAGAAAACACTTTTAGAAAGATGCCTATGCTTCCATATCCATTCTCGTATTTCTCTAGTATCTGGGGATTTCGTAAGCCCCTGTCAAAACGTTTCGGACTCAACTGGTTTCAATTGATTTTTACCAGTATTTTCTTGATTAGCTTGTCTATGGTTCCGATCGCCATTCAAAACAGCTCGCAGGAAACGTATCCGCTGGATACGTTTATCGATAATGTTTATACACCGCTGACAGATGAAGCCATCATGGACTTGTCAGAGAATACACAAATCGTTGATGGAAAGATGAACTACTCAGGTACGAAGAATCATCAGCCTTCTCTTTTAATTGGTCCAAGCCAAAGCACGGAATTTCCAAAGGACTTGCAACTTCATTTTGATACGGAAGAACTCGTCATCAGCAAGGAAAGTAAGGAACTGACTCGCATTCGCTACCACGCGATTCAAACGGAGAGTTTCCAGAGTAAGGAAGATCTTACCCAGGCCATTTCTAAAGACTGGTATCAACAAAACCGGGTCTATATCAGTCTCTTTCTCGTTCTTGGTGCAAGCTTTCTCTTTGGATTGAATTTCTTCATTGTCTCTCTTGGAGCTAGCTTTCTCCTTTATATCACTAAAAGATCACGCCTCTTTTCATTTAGGACCTTTAAAGAGTGCTACCATTTTATCTTGAACTGTTTAGGATTACCCACTCTGATTACGCTTATTTTGGGACTTTTTGGCCAAAATATGGCAACCCTTATCACTGTACAAAACATTCTTTTTGTTCTTTATCTGGTCACCATTTTTTACAAGACACACTTCCGTGATCCAGATTATCATAAATAGGAGATTTTTATGCCCGTTACGATTAAAGACGTGGCCAAGGCAGCAGGTGTCTCACCTTCAACTGTTACCCGCGTTATTCAAAACAAATCAACGATTAGTGATGAAACCAAAAAACGAGTTCGCAAGGCGATGAAGGAGCTCAACTACCACCCCAATCTCAATGCTCGTAGCTTGGTAAGTAGCTATACTCAAGTTATCGGCCTGGTGCTTCCTGACGACTCGGATGCCTTTTACCAAAATCCTTTCTTCCCATCTGTTCTACGAGGGATCGCCCAAGTGGCATCTGAGAACCACTATGCTATCCAGATTGCAACGGGGAAAGATGCAAAAGAGCGGCTCAAAGCTATTTCCCAGATGGTCTATGGTAAGCGTGTAGATGGTTTGATTTTCCTCTATGCCCAAGAAGAGGATCCTTTGGTTAAGCTAGTAGCAGATGAGCAATTTCCTTTCCTTATCTTAGGTAAATCTCTATCTCCCTTCATTCCGCTCGTCGATAATGACAATGTCCAGGCAGGTTTTGATGCAACAGAATATTTCATCAAAAAAGGATGCAAGCGAATTGCCTTCATCGGAGGAACCAAAAAACTTTTCGTAACACAAGATCGTCTAATGGGTTATGAGTTAGCTCTTAAACGATACCAACTTCCTATTGATCCAAATCTGACCTACTTTGCGACCGAATTTCTTGAAGATAATGGTTATCGCTTTAGTAAACTTCTCTTCGAACATGATCCAAATATTGATGCTATTATTACTATTGATAGCCTTCTTGCTGCAGGGGTCTGTGATTACATCGCAAAACACCAACTGGATGTCCCTGTCCTCAGCTTTGACTCGGTCAACCCTAAACTGAACTTGGCAGCCTATGTTGATATCAATAGCTTGGAACTTGGACGTGTTTCCTTTGAAACCATTCTCCAGATAATCAACGATGCCAAAAACAATAAACAAATTTGTTACCGCCAGTTGATTGGACACAAAATTATCGAAAAATAAAGACCAGCCTCAAGGCTGGTCTTTTGAGTATTATTAATTGTCTGTTTCTACGAATCGTCCTAGGATGTGGACATTTTCGGATACAGAGACAAAGGCTGTCGGATCAACTTGTTTCATGATGTGTTTAAAATCATTAAACTCTGCTCGCGTGATAACCGTAATCAGGACTGCTTTTCTCTCATGATTATAGGTTCCTTCTGCATCGTGGATCATGGTTGCTCCGCGGTGCAATTTTTTATGGATTTTTGCGATTACCTTGTCAGGATTATTGGTCACAATCATGGCCTGCATGCGTTTTTGCTTGGTAAAGACCGCGTCTGTGACACGACTGGAGACAAAGATGGTAATCATGGAGTAGAGGGCGTATTTCCAACCAAAGGTCAATCCTGCTATCAGCATAATCGTCCCATTCACTAAGAAAGAAATACTACCGACATTTCTCCCTGTTTTCTTTCGAATGGTCAGACTGACGATATCTGTACCTCCGCTAGAAATATTGTTACGGAGCGCAAAACCAATCCCCAAGCCCATGACAACACCCCCAAAAAGGGCATTGATAATGGGATCCTCTGTCAAGGTCACAACTGGTACAAGCTGGATAAAGAGGGAACTCATGGATACTGTGATAAAGGTAAAGATTGTAAACTTATGCCCAATCTGATACCAAGCCAAAATCATCAACGGAAAATTGATAGCATAAAAGGTTAGCGATATCGGAATGTAAAAACCAAACCAGTGATTACTCAAGGCAGAGATAATCTGTGCCAGACCTGTCGCACCACTGGAGTAAACGTGCCCTGGTTGAAAAAAGAAATTGACTGCTACTGCTGACAGAAAGCCATAAACCAGAGAAGCCGATACTTTCTCATCATATTTTTCCCGAGAGATACTTTGTAAAACTCGTAAGATTTTTATCTGATAAGCAAAGCGGCGCAAATAATAGCGCCACCGCTTAATTCGTTTTGCTTGTTTCATCTTCTTCTACTTGTAAGCTGAGTTCCTCTAGTTGTTTGAGAGCGACTGTTGATGGAGCTTGTGTCATTGGGTCGGTTGCCTTATTGTTCTTAGGAAAGGCAATGACTTCACGGATATTTTCTTCTCCTGCTAAGAGCATCACAAAACGGTCAAGACCGATAGCCAAACCACCGTGTGGTGGGAAACCATAGTCCATGGCTTCAAGAAGGAAACCAAACTGGTCATTGGCTTCTTCAGCTGAGAAACCAAGAGCCTTGAACATGCGTTCTTGAAGGTCTTTTTGGTTGATACGAAGGCTACCACCACCAAGCTCATAACCGTTCAAGACGATATCGTAAGCAATGGCACGAACCTTAGCCAAATCGCCTTCTAATTCATGAGTAGTCTCTTCCTGTGGAAGAGTAAACGGATGGTGGGCGCTCATGTAGCGACCTTCTTCTTCAGACCATTCAAACATTGGCCAGTCAACCACCCAAAGGAAGTTGAATTTATCGTTATCAATCAAGCCAAGCTCTTTGGCAATACGTCCACGAAGGGCACCGAGTGTTGCATTAGCTACCTCAAGCGTATCTGCCACAAAGAGAACCAAGTCCTTATCTTCAAGAGCAAGCGCTGTTGTCAATTCTGCTTGGATGCCTGTCAAGAACTTGGCAACTGGTCCGTTTAATTCTCCATCAACCACCTTGACCCAAGAAAGACCTTTGGCACCATACTGTTTGGCTACTTCGGTCATCTTGTCGATGTCTTTACGTGAATAGTTGTCCGCAGCTCCTTTGACTACAATTGCTTTTACAGCAGGTGCTTCTGAAAAGACTTTAAAGTCTACACCTTTGACCACTGCTGTCAAATCCTGAAGCAACATGTCAAAACGGGTATCTGGCTTGTCAGAACCGTAAAGAGACATCGCATCATCGTATTTCATACGAGGGAATGGCAGAGTGACTTCAATGCCTTTGGTTTCTTTCATCACGCGCGCAATCAAGCCTTCTGTGATGTCTTGGATTTCTTGCTCAGTAAGGAATGAAGTTTCCAAGTCGACCTGAGTGAACTCAGGCTGGCGGTCTCCACGCAAGTCCTCGTCACGGAAGCATTTAACGATTTGGTAATAACGGTCAAAACCAGCATTCATCAAGAGCTGTTTCGTGATTTGTGGACTTTGAGGAAGAGCATAAAAATGCCCTTTATTAACACGAGACGGTACCAAGTAGTCACGCGCCCCTTCAGGCGTTGACTTAGAAAGGAATGGTGTCTCCACGTCGATAAACTCCAACTCATCCAAGTAGTTGCGGATAGAGTGGGTCACCTTAGCACGAAGTTTAAGATTTTCCAACATTTCTGGGCGACGAAGGTCAAGATAACGGTAACGTAAACGTGTATCGTCATTGGCCTCAATCCCATCCTTAATCTCAAATGGTGTTGTCTTAGCTGTATTAAGCACTGTCAGAGCTGTCACGTTTAACTCAACTGCACCAGTTGGTAACTTATCATTGGCTTGCTCACGCGCAGCGACCTGTCCAGTCACCTCGATAACAAATTCGCTACGAAGGCTTTCAGCTGTTGCCATGACCTCTGCAGAAACTTTTTCAGGGTTGATAACCAACTGCATGATTCCTTCACGGTCACGAAGGTCGATAAAGATCAAACCACCAAGGTCACGACGACGGCCAACCCATCCTTTCAAGGTCATTTCTTGTCCGATGTGTTCCTCACGAACACGACCAGCATACATACTACGTTTCATTGTTTCTCTCCTCTTTTATTCTGTTACTATTTTACCATAAAAGCGCAGGCTCTTCATGAAAATCATCAGAAAAGTTTGCCTGACTTTAAAAATCAAGTGAAGACTCTAAAAATTAACGCCAATACAAAAATCCGATGAAGTTCACCGGACTCTTTTATTTTGAATTTTTGCCTGCTTTACGCTTTTCAGCAATTTCGGCTGCCTTTCGAGGCAAGACAATTTCTGTTGTGTAAGCTGTCCCAAAGCGCAAAACACCTGCAATAGGGGCAAAGACTACTGCTAGATAGTTGTAGAAGAAATCGCCCTTAAAGGCATAAGCTAGCGCTCCAATGATGAAAAATAGAACGACTGCCTGAATCACTGCTAATAAAATTACTCGTTTCATGTGACCTCCTGACTCTATTATAGCATGAGAATCATCAAAAAGCTGACTAAATTATTCAAAGCGTGAAGAGAAATGCTGTAAAGAAGACCTTTTCGACTTACATAAGCCAGCCCCAAACTCAATCCTAGACTAGCATAAACCAAAAACTGTTGCAAAGTTCCTGGGAAATGAATCAAGGCAAATAGAACACTTGTTACCAGAAGGAAAAGCAGAGTTTGTTTACTATTGTCCTGCTTAGGAAAGAGATAGCGTGCCAACATCCCTCTAAAGATAAGCTCTTCCGTCAAAGGAGCAAAAATAACGACCGCAAAGAATGAGAAAAGGGGTTGAGACAAGGTCAAGTCTATCGCTGTTTGTTGATTTACTGAAGGATCATTTGGCAAGAAAAACTGGACAACCAGAGATAAGAACCAAACCAAGGCAGGGAGCCAAATAAATCGGTTAAAGCCACTCTTCTCAATATGAACAGGAGCTTTCTGGTACCATTTATAAATGACGTACACATATACTCCAGCCAAGGCCACATAAAGCAAGGTAGTAGCATAGGGCGAAGCGCCCAGTTTCAAAGCTTCTACAGCCCCACTTTGAACGGTCCCATAGATAACCAGAAAAGATAGAATGGCTAGAAGAAACCAGCCGAGGTTTTTAAGTAGTTTCATATAAATCTCCTATCTTGCTTTATAGCTATTTTTCAATACAAAGAGGTTCGCTATTCCTAACACAAGTACCCAGGCAAGTAACATACCAATATTAGAAAAAGATATTTCCCCACCTTTTTTATTTAAAAGATTTACAATTGGACCAATAAAAGAGTAATCCAACACTTTCTGAACCGTATCATTTTGAAGAGCAATCATGGGTAAAAAAGAGACGATAAACACAGGAAACATACTATAAACTTGCGCTTTAGACTGAGTATCTGACACTGCACCGATTAGAAGGTTGAGAAAAATAACACTAATAGCTGCTAAGACCAAATAGATAACATAGGCCAATAAGTAACCTGATACATCCACTTTAAAATAGATTGGTAGTAAAATCATTCCAAGCAACATAATCAACAGAGGGAGAATGAGCATACTGAAAGTATATTCTGTTGCTGTCACACCACTTAGGATGAGTGATTTAAGATTGCGCTTTTCCTTATCTTCTGCCATCATAATCGATACCATATAACCACTTCCCATGCTCAAGACCATCGTCAAACTCATAGAAAGGAAATACGTACTCAATTCTCCACTCTTGTTTAAGAACTCATTATATAGAACAGCCAGTCCAAAAGGCAACAATAGAGTCGCCAACAAAGTTGAATTGCTGATAAGAACTTGTAATCTTAACCATAGTAGGGCATTTAATTTTCTAAACATCTAACTTTTCTCCTGTCAATCTGATAAAGATTTCTTCTAAAGTTGGCTCACAAGAGTGAACCACCATCAAATCTGTCGTGTCTAAATGTGGTAATTCATCAAATGGAACTATCTGTTCTCGTCCGTCGTTATAAACCACACGTACTTTCTTATCCACATGGTACTTCTGGATGATATCTTGCGGACTTCCATACTCTATTAGGTTACCCTTATTCAAAAGAGATAAGCGATCACAAAGCAGAGTTGCTTCATTCATATCATGCGTGGTCAGAAAGATAGTTGTCCTCGCCTGCTTTAATTCTTGAAGTAGGGTATGAATCATCTTAGATGTTGTAGGGTCTAAGCCACTGGTTGGCTCATCTAGAAAGAGAATCTTAGGAGCATTCAGAAGGGCACGAGCCAAGAACATTCGTTGTTTCATTCCAGTAGATAACTTTTCTGCAATAATATCTTTAGCATCTGCCAATCCAACCTGTTGAAGCACCTGAACTACTCTATCTGCCTTGAGGCCATATAACTTAGCATAGATGAGAAGATTTTTGTAAAGACTCATCTTTTCATAAAAACCACTGCCATCACTAACAATACCAATTTGTTCCAAATCATTTGAGGTTAAATCTTGAGAATTCTTGCCTAACAAAATTGTGTTACCTTGATCTGCAGCCAACTGTCCTGTTAAGACATTGATCATGGTTGTTTTACCTGAGCCAGAAGGACCAAGAAAACCAAAGATTTCACCCTCCTTAATCTCAAAAGAAATCTGATGAAGAGCTTTTTTGCTCCCAAAACTTTTGCTTACATTTTCAACACGAATCATAGAAACTCCTTTATTTGAAATAACGTTTTACCATAGGTAACTGCATCACATTGATATAAATATGGATTGCTCCTACAAGCAAGAAGGCTAGTAACTGAATCTCTCCTGTCAGTAAGGAAAAGAGAGCAATCAGAAAGTACAAAGCTGGCAAGACATAGTTATTTAATTGGAATAAAATCAGAAAACTCTGTTCCAAATTAGCCTTGCGCTCCCCTTCATCATAAGAATCGAAATGGTCCAAGATATCCTTTGGTGTAGAGAAAAATACTAAATCAAACTGACGAACAATCGCAATGGTCTTAAAAAGATATTTTTGAGCATTTAAAACTAACACTAATCCCAAAAAGGAAAGGGATAAGGTTATATGGCTTATATCGAGTACAATTACTTCACTTCCTGAAATGAAGAGAGCCAATAAAATCGCTACGCTTGCACTATTAAAAGCAATAGTTCCAAACTCGAGATTCCGATACATCTGCACATAATAGGTTTCATTCAGATCATCATCCATTTCCTCTTGATACAAGGAGTGAAATTTTCTGCTTTTCTTTAAGAAATTGAATGTCAAAAAAATGCTAATGAAACCTAACACTAAACAAATAGCTGATATCCATGGTATCAAGACTTTTACATCTAACATAATTTCGTGGGATTCGGTAGCAGCCTTAAACATCCCTACAAAACCGCCCAAGAAACCTCCCAAGACAACAGACATTAAAAACAACAATCCACGTTTCCTTTTCTTTTCCATATTCATTCTCCTTTTTCACTTGCTAGATTGTTTGCTTTCTTTTCAATCCAGTCAACGACTGGGATAAGAGCAAAGTAGGCCCAAATAAATTGGTCGCTGTAATAGAGATCAAACCATCCTAGATTTGTTCCAATTAGTAGACACACGCTAACTAATAGAGCTATAGCAACTACATAATAGATTACTTTATACTTGTTCATCATTTTTCTCCTTTTTCTTCAACCGATTGAAAATGGACAAGAGGACTAAGTTAATCCAAAACAAATACTTACTTTCAACAAAATAGAACCACCCCAGTAATGTTCCAATCATAGCAAAGGCATTCACAATAAGGGCAAGAACACTCATATAATAAACCACTTTATACATGTTCATCACTCGTCCTCCTCCAAGCGAAATACCGATTCGACTGTTTCGTTGAAAATTTGAGATATTTTCAGGGCAATGATAATGGACGGGGTGTACTCATCCCGTTCTAGTAGGCTAATGGTCTGCCTGGAAACCCCTGCTAGTTTGGCTAGGTCGGTTTGATTGAGACCATCGCGAGCCCGAAGCTCTTTTAGACGATTTTTAAGCATTCCTTTCTCCTTTTCTCTTAACTTGCTTATATTGTAACACATCTTTTTCTTTTTGACAAGCATATTTGTCAAAAAGTTTATGATTTTTGTCATTTTGCAAAAGAAAAAGGTCAGGATTAGGTTCCTGACCAGTTTATCTATCATTAAAATCCTAGTTTTTCAAAGATTTCTGAGAAGTTTTGGCTGATTGTCTCAAGTGACACTTGCACTTCTTCTCGAGTTTGGTTGTTCTTGACCGTTACTTGTCCGCTTTCGACTTCACTCTCTCCTAGGGTGATGAGGGTCTTAGCCGCAAAGACATCAGCTGACTTGAACTGAGCTTTGAGCTTACGGTTGAGGTAATCACGCTCTGCTTTGAATCCTTGTTGGCGAAGAGCCTGTACCAATTCCAAGGCCTTGACATTTGCTCCATCACCCAAGACTGCGATATAGACATCTAGGGCGTTTTCGATAGGGAGAGCCACACCTTGCTTTTCAAGAATGAGAAGCAGGCGCTCTACACCAAGTCCAAAACCAAATCCAGCAGTTTCAGGGCCTCCAAAGTAAGAAACCAAACCATCGTAGCGACCACCCGCACAGACTGTCAAGTCATTGCCCTCAATCTCAGTAATGAACTCGAAAATGGTGTGGTTGTAGTAGTCCAGACCACGCACCATATTGGTATCGATGATATAGTCTACTCCAAGATTTTCCAACATCTGACGCACAGCATCAAAGTGTGCTTGGCTTTCTTCATCAAGGAAGTCTAAGATAGAAGGCGCATTCTCGACTGCTACCTTGTCTTCTTTCTCCTTAGAGTCCAAGACACGAAGAGGATTTTCCTCCAAGCGACGCTGGCTATCCTTAGACAAGGTCTCCTTGAGCGGTGTCAAATAGTCAATCAAGGCTTGACGGTAGGCCGCACGGCTCTCAGGATTTCCAAGAGTGTTAAGGTGCAATTTGACACCTTGGATGCCGATTTCTTTCAAGAAATGGGCTGCCATCGCGATGGTTTCCACATCGGTAGCTGGATTACTAGAGCCAAAGCACTCGACACCAATCTGGTGGAACTGGCGCAAACGCCCTGCCTGTGGACGCTCATAACGGAACATAGGTCCCATGTAATAGAACTTGCTTGGCTTTTGCACTTCTGGGGCGAAGAGTTTATTTTCCACGTAGGAACGGACAACGGGCGCTGTTCCTTCTGGACGGAGAGTAATATGGCGATCACCCTTGTCATAAAAGTCATACATTTCCTTGGTTACGATATCCGTTGTATCTCCGACAGAGCGACTGATGACCTCGTAATGCTCAAAAATAGGCGTGCGCACTTCTGCATAGTTGTAGCGCTTGAAAATCTCACGGGCAAAGCCCTCAACGTACTGCCATTTGGCAGATTCAGCAGGTAAAATATCCTGCGTTCCTTTTGGTTTTTGTAATTTCATAGGGAATCCTCTTTAAACTTAATAGTCTTATTTTACCATAAATAGAGGGATTAAAACAGTGAGAAAAAATTAGGATTTAGATATCATTTTTGAGATTAATAACTGTCAAAAGAATAGCTAGCAAGGAAAGACCAACAAATAGCATCCAAGTCAACTGTATATTCCATACGGCTACAAGTGAAAAACAGGCTGTTCCCACAGGTATGGATAAGGTGAACAATAAACCTAAAAAATTACTGGTACGAGCTAGAACCTCTGGAGCTAGATTTTTCAGGAGCATGGCACTAATCTTTGGTTGAACTTTACCAGACACATACAGAGTTGAACAGAGAAATAGTAAACCAAGTACGACTTGATTGAATAAATTAGCTAGACCAACTAGACTGAGTCCTACGGTCACCCACATCATCAATCTAGGCAAGGACTGCTTCCCAAAATAATCATTGCCCGTAAGGCTACTGATGATGATTGCTAACAAAGCACAGACTTGACTGATAAATAATGCCTCTGTGTAAGAAAAGTCCAAAAGAGAATGGCTCAAAAAGAAGATGTTATAGATGCTTCCTAAAGCGCCACCCAAGGCATTGATAAGCAAGACAGCACAGAGCATAAAACCAAAGTTTTTCTGTCCACCTTTAAGAAAAACGAGACGTAAATTCCGATAAATCGTTAGGAACTGGTCTTTGATAGAAAGCTTCTCATTTTTTAGTGATTCACCATCAGGAGATGAAATTGACAGGCTCAATTTGCTTTTTCCTAAAAAGAGGATGACGGCTGATACTAGGAAGAAACAGGCATTGATTCCCGCAACGAGGGAAAAATTGTTGACCGATAGCCCTAAGAGCCAGACTCCAAAAGCTTGACCACCAATAGCTGAAATATAGGTAATGAACTGGGAAAAAGAGTAAGCCTCCATCAAATCATCTTCAGCTACTTTTTCCTTAATGAGAGGCATGCGCAAACCACCTGCAAAATCACTGATGACATCACTAATGACATTGATTAAACACAGGCTAGAAAAGGCAAAGAGACTAGCTTGCTGAACAACTAGGGCTGCTAGGAAAAAGAGAAGAGCCTGAAACAAACCGCTATAGGTCATCCATTTGACCTTGTCCCTTGTGTAATCTGCCCGAATTCCTACAAAAACTGTAAAGAGAGTCGGAAGAATCATGATAATATTCGCCATAGCAACAGCAAAAGATGCTTGTGGCAAGGTCGATGCATAAACGATAAATACCAGGTTAAAAATTGAAGCACCAAAAGCATTGAAGAAGCGTGACAAAGTCAAGAGTCGATAGGCTTGATTTCTAAACAATAGTTTCATAGATAATCCCCCTTCTTGTTTTAATACTCAATGAAAATCAAAGAGCAAACTAGGAAGCTAGCCGCAAGCTGTACTTGAGTACGGCAAGGTGACGCTGACGTGGTTTGAATTTGATTTTCGAAGAGTATAAGTTCTATATGAAGTATGACTACAGTATAGCACTTAGAAATTTTAGAGGAAAAACTTTTGAATATATGCAACAAATAAAATGAGCAAAAAGAAACGATAGAATTTCTCCAGTGACACGAGAGAGGTCAACAATTCTATCGCTTAAAATTTCAAATGATTTTCTTAGTTTGCAGATATTCAACAATCGGTCGTATTTCTATAGTATTCGGCAGATTTATTACAGCCAAGCATCTCAAAAATATGGACAGCATCTTCCATCTTTTTCTGGCCTTCCTTGACTCTACCTTGCTTGCTATCAAGGAGACCTTCCGCCCACAAATAGACAATTCGGAAATAGGTTTCATTTTCATTGTAGAAATGCTCTTCGATAACACGTTTAAAATAAGAGGCATTGGTAAATTCTTCACACTCAATGCTGGCTAAAAAGCCATTCAATAGTATAGTGTGAAAAAGGTTTCGATTGCCAGACATTTCCATTAGGAAATCAGATTTACGTACCATCTCTCTAACATACCTAGTGAAAAGAGAAACAGATAGAAATGGTGAACTGACTGAAAATAAATTGAGTTCATAGATTCCCCAAATCTCGGTAGAAAACAAATAATCATGAAGAACTTTCCCTTCCTCTGCTGTTAACTCTACCCTTTCATCCATGCTCTTCATATAAGACTTGATAATAATGGCATTTAGAATATGTTTCTGTTTATTGTGAGAATGGGCATGCTTTTGATACTCCCTGCGATACAAGTCCTCAAGCGGAGCTATATTCTTTGGATCCAAGACATCTATGATTTCTTTTCTCAACTCAGAATCTGTATCATACTGAAAACCTCTCGCCAGAAAGAGAATTTCCTCTACACTAGCAGATATATTTTCTAGGGCAAATAAGAACTTTTCCACCGAAAGCTCACTCTGACCTGTTTCAAAGCGAGATAACATAGACGGCGAAAATTGTCCCCCAGTTGCTTGTCTCAGCGAGATATTTCTTGACTCTCGTAATTGTCTAAAGACTTTTCCAATCTGCTCCATAGGCTTCCCCTTGATTCAGTGTTTTCTTTATATTATCATATTTTTTCAGAAAATTCATCAAAAACTTGCCAAATTGTCAGAATTATGAGAAAATAGAGGATATTTATCATGTGGAGGGACTGTAATGAGAGACGATATCAAAATCAATGACCGCGCTTTGGCCATACAAGACCAAATTATCGAAAAACTAGAGAAGGTTTTTGATACAGATGTGGAATTGGATGTTTACAATCTAGGGCTGATTTATGAAATCAATCTGGATGAAACAGGGCTCTGTAAGATTGTCATGACCTTCACCGACACCGCCTGTGATTGCGCCGAAAGCCTGCCTATCGAAATCGTCGCAGGTCTGAAACAAATCGAGGGTATCGAAGATGTCAAGGTTGAAGTTACCTGGTCGCCTGCCTGGAAGATTACACGAATCAGTCGCTACGGCCGCATTGCCCTTGGACTGCCACCTCGTTAAGCAGGTAAATTACTTTTTAAGATGAAAAGAAGCAAGCCAAAGTTGGCTTGCTTTTTGAATTTACTTTTTACCTGACTTGTCCATATTCCAGAAGTCTGTCACGGCTCCGCGTGAAGCAGATGATACGATATGGGCATATTTACCGAGGACACCACGACTATAGAGTGGTGGCAAGGTTGTTTCTGCCTTGCGTTTTTCAAGTTCTTCTTCGGATACGGCCATGGAAATTTCTTTGGTATCTTGGTCAACCGTAACGATATCACCTGTACGAAGGTAGGCAATTGGTCCACCATCCTGAGCTTCAGGGGCGATATGTCCAACAACCAGACCATAGGTACCACCAGAGAAACGCCCATCCGTCAAGAGGGCAACCTTGTCTCCTTGACCTTTACCAACAATCATTGATGAAAGTGAGAGCATCTCAGGCATACCAGGACCACCCTTAGGTCCAACGAAACGAACAACGACTACATCGCCATCAACGATTTCATCTGTCAGAACAGCCTGAATAGCATCTTCTTCTGAGTCAAAGACCTTAGCTGGACCAACGTGACGACGGACCTTAACACCTGATACCTTGGCAACCGCACCGTCAGGAGCAAGGTTCCCGTTCAAGATGATAAGCGGACCATCTGCACGTTTTGGATTTTCAAGTGGCATGATGACTTTTTGACCTGGTGTAAGATCTGCAAAGTCAGCTAAGTTCTCAGCAACAGTCTTACCAGTACATGTAATGCGGTCTCCATGAAGGAAACCATTTGCCAAGAGATATCTCATAACCGCAGGCACACCACCGACTTCGTAGAGGTCTTGGAAGACATACTGACCAGATGGTTTCAAGTCAGCCAAGTGAGGCACACGTTCTTGGATTGTATTAAAGTCCTCAAGTGACAAGTCAACATTGGCAGCATGGGCAATGGCAAGCAAGTGAAGAGTGGCGTTTGTAGAACCACCTAGAGCCATAGTTACAGTGATAGCATCTTCAAAGGCTTCACGAGTCAAGATATCTGATGGTTTGAGACCGAGCTCCAACATCTTAACAACAGCACGTCCTGCTGCTTCGATGTCTTCTTTCTTGTCAGCTGATTCAGCTGGGTGAGATGAAGAGCCTGGCAAACTCATACCGAGAACTTCGATAGCAGTCGCCATGGTATTAGCAGTGTACATACCACCACAGCCACCAGGGCCAGGGCAGGCATTACATTCAAGACGTTTCACGTCCTCAGCTGTCATGTCACCGTGGTTCCATTTTCCGATACCCTCAAAAACAGAAACCAAGTCGATGTCTTTGCCATCAAGATTTCCCGGTGCAATGGTTCCACCATAAGCGAAAATAGCTGGAATATCCATATTTGCAATAGCAATCATAGATCCAGGCATGTTCTTGTCACAGCCACCGATAGCGACGAAGGCATCCACGTTGTGACCACCCATAGCCGCTTCGATGGAGTCCGCGATGATATCACGAGATGTCAAAGAGAAACGCATACCAGGCGTTCCCATGGCAATCCCGTCCGCTACAGTGATAGTCCCAAACTGCACAGGCCAAGCGCCTGCAGATTTGACACCCTCTTTAGCCAATTTCCCAAAATCATGCAAGTGGATGTTACATGGTGTATTTTCCGCCCAAGTCGAAATCACTCCCACAATCGGTGTTTCAAAGTCCTTATCTGTCATACCAGTCGCACGAAGCATAGCACGGTTTGGTGATTTAACCATACTATCATAAATGCTACTGCGATGACGTTTAGCTAATTCAGTCATTTGTTCCCTCCCATTTCAGTTTTTACTATTATAGCACATTTTAAAGGCAATGAACAGAAGAAAATTCTTGAATTTTCAGAAAATTCTATACACATATAAACATTTTAAATTAAAAACAACAAAGCGGATCAGGGCACTTTCTGATTACCAGAATATGCTTTTAATCCGCTCGCTTTAAATAACGTAATGTAATTTTTACAGAAGTTCTTTCAGATAAGTGTATTTAATATCTATCTTGCATTATAAAACGCTAAAACTTTCTCTTTTATATTCGATTCACTCAAACCATACTCATTAAGAAGATAATCCATTTTCCCTACTTGACCGAATCTTTCTTGAACACCCATCCGATGAATTTTTGTTATTCCATCATCAGAGAATAATTCACATAAAGCACTGCCAATTCCACCTATCTGATTGTGGTTTTCTACAGTAAATATAGTTTTTCCGCTTAACATTGTTTTTATCTGTTCTGGTATCGGTTTGATTCTAAATAAATCTATCACACCTACTGAATAACCTAATTTAGACAGTTCATCCGCAACTCGAATACTTGGAGCAACCATTATGCCAGAAGCAACTATTACAACATCTTCACCGTGTCTTAACTCAATGTAGCCTTTAGAAAAATCTTCTCCACCTTGATATACAGCCTCTGGAGCTTTTCTAATTGTTCGAATATATTTTAGTCCTTTTAATTCTAATGTCTGGTTCAAGATTTCACGAAATTGGATATCATCAGTTGCTTCAAAAATGATTGATTTAGGAATTAAACGTAACAATCCAATTTCTTCAAATGGCATATGTGTTCCACCATTCATCTCTGCCGTTACTCCTGCATCTGAGCCAATCACAGTGGCATCCAATTGTGCGTACCCAAGAGAAATAAATAATTGATCAAATACTCTTCGTGAAGCAAAAGGGCCAAATGTATGAAGATAAGGTCTAAACCCCTGAATAGATAAACCTGCTGCAAGCCCGACCATTTCTGCTTCCATGATCCCAACATTCACATAACGGTCTCCAAAGTCCTTTTCAAGATTATTAGTAGCCATCGAACTTGACAAGTCTGCTTCTAAAACTACTATATCAGAATAACTTTGGTTAGCTTCTAGAAGGAAATCTCTATACACATGTCGTAATTCTTTCGTACTTCTCATCATTCTGTTTCCTCCAATTCCTGACTTAATCTTTCTACAACTGAAGTTAACATTTGTCTCTCCTCTACAGTAGGGCGAAGATGATGATTGGATTTCATTTCTTCCAGCTCTCGAACTCCTTGACCTTTAATAGTGTCTAATACAATACACTTAGGGGATGAATTATTTGACTGTTTTAATTGGATAATCCCTTCATAAATTTCTCTAATATCTGAACCATTGACCCTAATGGATTCAAACCCAAATGCTGAGAATTTTTCTACAAAATCACCTGGATTACAAATATCCTTTGTAAAACCATCTAATTGTTTTTTGTTATCGTCTACAAATACAATTAAATTAGATAACTGTTGATGAGAAGCAAACTGTATAGCCTCCCAACATTGTCCCTCATTTAACTCACCATCTCCAACAATAGCATAGGTATAAAAGGGACTTTTTCTTATTCTCTGACCATATGCAAGTCCGGTTGCAACACTAATTCCCTGTCCTAAAGAGCCAGTTGTCATATCTATGCCCGGCGTTAGATTTCTATCAGGATGAGACGGTAATTTGGTTCCATTTGTATTTAAAGAATGTAAGAATTCTTTGTCAAAGAAACCATTCAAATAGAGTGTGCTGTACAAAGCTGGTCCAGCATGTCCCTTGGATAAAACAAAATAATCTCTATCTCGTGACGCAAATATTTCTGGAGTCATCGGCATTATTTCACCATAAAGCACTGCTAAAACTTCTACTATAGACAGACTCCCTCCATAATGGCCGAATCCAAGATGATTCAATGTTCTAAGAGTATTTAATCGGATTTTTGTTGCAAATTTTCTTAACTCATCTTCTCTATTTTCACTTAAAATCATCCCTTATTCCTCCTTTGCAGATGGCTTTTTAATAAAGGATACTCCAAACATAACTGCTAGAATAAGAACAAGACCAATAACAATGCCTGCTTGTGAGCCAAATTGATTCAACATTCCTAAAATAATTCCTGATAGACCAAAATCTGCATCTGAGAAAGTTGACCCTTGGAAACCAAGTCCTCCCAAAACTGGCATTAAAAAGACTGGAAGAAAACTAATTAAAATACCTTGTAAAAATGCTCCAATAGTGGCTCCACGAACACCACCAGATGCATTCCCAATGACACCTGCAGTCGCTCCACAGAAGAAATGAGGCACAACGCCTGGTAAGATGACAACCGTTCCTGAAGCAATCATAATTGCCATACTTACTAAACCACCAACAAAACTAGAGATAAATCCAATTAGGACTGCATTAGGTGCATAAGTATAAACAATCGGACAATCCAAAGCAGGTTTTGAATTAGGTACGAGACGCTCTGAAATACCTTTAAAGGCTGGGACAATTTCACCCAAAATAAGGCGAACACCTGCTAAAATAACAAATACCCCTGCTGCAAATTGACCTGCTAATTGTAAAGCATAAACTAGACCACTTGTACCATTACTGATTTCTTTTTCTATATATTCTGACCCTGCAAAGATAGCTACAATAATGTAAATAACTGCCATAGATAAAGTAATACTAACAGTACTATCACGTAAAAAAGCTAAACTCTTTGGGAATTTAATGTCCTCTGTTGATTTTGATTTGTCACCGATAAGGCTACCAGTGAAACCACTCAACCAATATCCCAAAGAACTGAAATGACCTAAAGCCACCTTGTCATTTCCAGTTAATTGAACCATATATTTTTGTACAAATGCTGGAGAAATACTCATAATAATACCGAGTGCTAATCCTCCTAGTAAGATAAGAGGCAAACTAGTAAAGCCAGCAACTGATAAAATGACCGCAATCATACACGCCATATATAGAGTGTGGTGCCCTGTTAAAAAGATATATTTAAATCGAGTAAAACGAGCGATTAAGATATTGAATACCATACCTGCAAACATAATCATTGCAGTAGCTGAGCCATATGTTGTTAAAGCTACAGCTACAATTGCTTCATTATTCGGTACAACTCCAGATAAATGAAAAGCATGTTCAAACATGGTACCAAATGGATTCAAAGAATTTTGCACAATTCCTGCACCACCAGATACAACTAAGAAACCAACAAAAGTCTTAATTCCACCTTTAATAATATCAGGTAATTTCTTCTTCTGAAGAACTAATCCTAAGATTGCAATTAAAGCTACTAAAATAGCTGGTGTACTAACAATATCCAATATGAACTTCATCATGACTCTAGCCTCCTATATAAGTTCTTTTTCTTCACAAATTTTAGTAATTAATTCTCGTAGCTCGTCCATATCAATAATACTATTTAAGATACGAACATCTCCAAGATGACTAGCTGAATCAGCTAAATCACGACCAACAATCCAAATATCGGCTGCATTTGGATCTGCTCCACCTAAATCATAATGTTCAACTTCTACATCTGAAACATTCAAATCACTCAATACAGATTCAATATTCATCTGTACCATAAAACTTGAACCTAATCCTGAACCACAAGCTGTACCAATTTTTAACATTATCTAATCCTCCTGTTTAATTATCATTTTAATGTCATCATAGTTTTTTGATGAAATTAAAGCTTGAACATGATTTTTATCTCTTAAAATTGTTGTTAAATGTGACAAAGCCTTTAAATGACTCTCATTATCAATGGCTGCAATACAAATCAACAATCTTACCTCTTGTTCTGGATTATCCAATAAATAAATCGGCTCTTCCAAAACTAACATTGACATTCCTATTTCATTCACGCCTTCATCTGGCCGAGCGTGAGGAATTGCTACTCCCTTCCCTAAATTAATAAAAGGTCCAAACTCTTCTACTTTTTGAATCATTGCCTCAGGGTAGTTCTTGGTTATCTTATGTTGATCCAAAAGCGGTTTAGCTGCTAAACGAATTGCCTCCTTCCATCCTAATTTTTCCGAACTAACCTGATAAGTTTCTTTTGTAATTAATTCTTCTAACAATGGTAACACTTCCTTTCTGTTCATTTCTTGATAGAGATACCTCTTTAATGCTAATTTTAACTCTAATTCTTGTGTGATTACACTATATCGTCTTACTATGCTAATTATCTGATTAAGCTCAATATCTCGATAACCTGTATCTGGGAAATCTTTTGATACCAATTCAACTAACTGTGTTGTTTGTTCTTCCGTCATCATAACAGAAACTAGATAATTTGGCTTCTCTGTATCCACCTTTATAGTAGAAAAAACCATATCATAGTCACTACTAGTTTTCGCATATAAATCATCAATCTTTGAGGTTCCTATAAACTCAATTTGAGGGAATAATGCTAATAGATTCTCTTTTATCATCAATGAAGAACTAATTCCATTAGGACAGATAATTGCTGCTTTATAACATTTTTGAGGCAAATTGTCTGCTTTCTTTAAATATCCTCCAAAATGGATAACAAAATATGCTGTTTCACTATCAGGTATGGGCTTGTCAATAGCGTCCATCAAGGGAGTCAAAGAATCTTTTACTAGTTCAAATAAATCAGGATAATGTTCTTTAACATGCAACACATATTCATTTGAGCTAGGTAAGCCGAACTTTAATCTATAGTAAGCCGGTATAAGGTGGCGGCGAAGATTTTCTCTCAATACTTCTCTTTGTTTAAAATGTAACAAAGAAATATCTTCCATTCTACTTATAATAGCCTCTGTTAATTGATTAAAGTAAACCGGAGCAACATCTACTTCACCTTCAAAGCAACTTGATAATAAAACTGTGACATAGCGATAATCATCCTCTGAAAATACCGTATCTATAATTCCCAAATCAACTACTGTATCTAATAAAATAGTCGTTATATCTTGAATAATAGGAGATACTAGTGTCTCTGAAAGACATACTCTTTCAACATCCCTTTGATACCTACATATAATGAATACTAAACCGAAAAGGCAAACTTTTAATTGATTAACAATAGGTACTATCTGTAGCTTTTCATAATAATCTTTAACTACCTGATCAATCAAATCATAAGTTAATGAATACCCCCAACTGGATAAAACATAATCCAACCCCCAAATCCCTATGGAGGATTCCAGCAACTCACTAACCATTTGAAAAGCTA
Source organism: Streptococcus sp. HMSC073F11 (assembly GCF_001810785.1). Classification (GTDB taxonomy): domain Bacteria; phylum Bacillota; class Bacilli; order Lactobacillales; family Streptococcaceae; genus Streptococcus. The sequence continues at coordinate 9,312 of NZ_KV802678.1, read as the reverse complement.
AACGGTGCTTATTCCACTCTGAACCGTGTAAAGTATAACCTTTTGCTCTACTGTACCCTAGCTCCAAATCATTATCTAACATAATCTTTCTTAATGATTGAATATCAGATAAGGTTGTATTCTTACTTACTTTCAAAAAGTCTTGATAATGATTATTCGATATAAAATCTAATCGACAAAAAGTGTAAAGATAGATTAATGCTAAGCGAGTCGACTTTGGTAAAACCAATTCATCCGACTTAATAATATCTGTCAAAGACTGCTTCGTACGATTTGATAAACTATAGCGACCTTGTTTTTTATCCAGTACTATCCCTTTATTAGCTAGATAAGGCACTAAATAATCTATTCCTTCTTTGACTTCCTTTATAGGTAAGCTCACCTTAACAGATAATTCATATAATGATAGCTCACAATGATCCATCAAAGTCATCAAAATAACTAGTGCTCTATAATCAAACATTTCTCTTCCTTTCTAACTACAATTATAGTGTAAAAGTTATAAGAATAAAAGAGTATTTCAGCACAATATAATCTCACCTCCTACAAGTAATTATTGGGCTGAAACTTTTTAGTGATTATTTGTCAACTTTCTATTAATTTTTAAAAACAAAATGATATCATTTAGGTTTTAGTAATATCAACTGAGTAATATCTTCTAATTTTTTCATCTTTTTTTGTCAAGTAACTTTACTTTACAAAAAAAATGTGTTATCCTAGTATGGTTGATGAAAATCAGTAGATTGAATCGAATATAAATACCTAAAGGAGAAATCAAAATGGCAGTACCTGCACGTCGCACTTCAAAAGCGAAGAAAAACAAACGTCGTACACACTACAAAGTAACAGCTCCATCTGTGAACTTTGACGAAACTACTGGAGATTACTCACGTTCTCACCGTGTATCACTTAAAGGATACTACAAAGGACGTAAAATCGCTAAAGCTGCATCAGCTGAATAATAGAAGGGAGATACCATGCGCGTAAATATTACACTTGAACACAAAGAATCTGGTGAACGCTTGTACCTTACTTCTAAAAACAAACGTAACACTCCAGACCGTCTTCAATTGAAGAAATACTCACCAAAACTTCGCAAACACGTTGTGTTTACAGAAGTAAAATAATATAACATACAGAAAGCCTATGAAATCAACATTTCTAAGGCTTTTTCTTTTAAATTTAGCAAAATAACTGAATTTTAACTGATTATGATTGTTCATATCAAATAGGGGAATGTTTTTGATATAATTATTTTGAAAAACATTAAGGAGCTTAATATGAAGAAGCCTATAAATAATAATTGGGGAGAAAAAATTTCTGAAGTCTCTAAACAAATCAAAGAATTTAAAATAACTTCTTTTTATATGTTAAGTACAGACTTATATAAAATTAATAATAAAAAATTAACACAAATTATTACTAAAAAATTTAAAAATCATCCAGCCACAATAATGGTTTTAATAGGTACCAAAGATGGTCAACTTATTGCTAAAAAAAATGAATTTTGGAATATTCCCTCTGAGATACATCATTTGAAAGAAGCGATTGATGAAAAGACTAATGACTATCTTGACTTATACTTTATTAAACTTGAGAAGGAAAAGCAAAATTGGTTAAATAACGCAGAAGGTAATAAATTTATTAAATTTATCTTCACTCCTCTTATAGAATTTGGTAAAAAGAGCGAAATATACCTCTACTTTGTAACACTTACCGTATATCAAAATGGGGCAATAGTAATTGATTTATTTGAAGATTTGAGAGATTCTTTTTATAACATCGATTTTCTACACCCGTATACCAAAATGATAGCCAAACTCTTTCCTGATTTTAAAAATAAAAATAAAGCATACTCTTTGAACTCTTCTCAACAGTTAGATGATATTTTAAATTATATAAAAAAAGAATTATCTTCAATAAACGGAGGAATTCAATTAAGCGAACGTTTTTTTACACTCCACTTCATTACCAATATGAAAGATATGAATAAATTAGAATTCTTTAAAAAAGACAAATTGTATACTTGGATGATTAATGCTCCATATACTTCGCATGCTCTATCCTCTATGAATAAATCAAAATATTACATAGCAGACTATTTTGATTTAGAATACATTAACTACATAAACAAAGGCGCTAATTATATCATTTGGAATAACAATGATTCTAATAATTTTGAGTTCAATTTTCTACAACAAGCTAGTTTCTTTTTGGCTTCTGCTACCCCGTTTTTTCAATTAGTTTGCCTTGAAGAAACTATTATGGACGGACTTGAAAAATTCCACCTCTCAAACGAAAAACATCTTATTAATTTTAATGAATGGGCTCACAATTATAAAAAATCATATATTTTTATGTACCGACTTAATTATAGACCTATTTTTGAACTTTTTAATCATCTTAAAGAGCACTCTGATTTCACTCACGATGAATATGTAGAAAAAGTAAAGCAAGAGGAATATGACTTAATTAAAGAAAAATATCAATTTAATGAATTACGAAATACTAAACTTATGGAAGCAATACTTTTTATTATTGCTTCCGTATCTGTTCTTCAAGTAATAAATATCTTTACTAATAACATTGAGATTTTATTGATAAGTTTAGCTAGTCTTATTGTTATTTCTATTTTTATAATCATATCAAGAAATCTAAAATAGCTGAATTTTAACTGATTATAATAATCAAGAGATTATTTTAGACAAATCTATCATAACTTGTTCAATCTTATGTTTTCCTTTTTGCATAACATGAAGATAGATTTTTTCTATTTCTCTACTATCTTCTGAATGTCCCACAAACTCTCGAATAACGTTTAAGCTTACATTCTTATCAGCCATGACTGAAACAAAACTATGTCGGAACATATGGGGAACTATGTGAACAGGCCTACCAAAATCAACTAGGTCATCAATATCCTTATAGGATTTTCCACTTTTCTTATTATACTTAGCGGACTGACTAGTTCCACCTCTTAAGAACATTGAAATTTCTGTATGATACAATGGACTGCCCTGCTGGTTCTTCCCTTTTATGTATACCGAAGTTAAGTAAGCATTCAATACGAAGAATCAATACAGAAGAAAAACGCTGATTCAAGCGTTTTTTCTTTTTGTTAATTTCAGTACATTGCAATAAAAATCAACCGAATGACTACATTTTTGACTATATTTTTTGTGAAATAAATTAGAGGCTCTAATATATAGGAAGAATCCAAAATCCCCTGCAAGCTATACTTACAAGGGACTTGTGTATTATTCTTGTACTTCTTTCTGAGCAGCCTTGCCTTGGTCTAGAAGGGCTTGGACGATTTTCTCATCGCGTAGTTTGACAGAATCGTTGATCATTTCTGCGGACTTGACGATGGTTGTTTCTAGTTGGGCACGTTTCTGGCGTCCCAATTCAATTGCTGCGACGATGCCTTGGTTTTGAGCGACCAGACTTTCAGCCAGTTTAGTAACCGATTCGACAGCTACTGTCGGGCTTTGGGCAATTCTCTCCATCTGCGGAATCACTTCCTTGCTGGTTTCAGCTAGCATCTGAAGGGCAGCATTGTTGGCATTAACAATGGCATCTGCCACTACACCTGATTTCATGGATTGTTGCAAAATACCAAGTTGGGCAATAGAAAGCTTCATTGTTGGAATCGTATTGCGACGAAGCATGCCCAATTTTTGGCGCATATCAGATGACACCTTCACAAGATTGCGCATCTGAGGTGTTGTTGCCCAGGCAACATAGAGACGGCTGACATACTCAGTGTGCTGTTGTTCGAGGGTATTGACCACTTCAGCCATGCGGGCCAATTCTTGTGACTTGGTTTGGTATTCTACCGTACTTGTATCAAGTTGGTCAGCTTGGGCCTTCAGTTCGGCAGCGCGATTACCAGCTTCTGTCTGGCTGGCTTCGATAAAGGAAATTACTCCCACTAAATTTTCAATGGATTTGGTATTGTCCTCAATCAACATCTCAGCAGAGACAATATTTCGAGCTAGCACATCTTCTTGCTTGACCACTGCGGCAGCCATGCCATCGAGCTTTTGCTCCACTGTTTTTGAATCAAAGTAAAATTCCTGTAGGGTATTCTTGCTCTTGTTAAACAATCGTTGCAAAAAGTTTGGCTTTTCTTCTAACTCAGCAATTTCAGCGTTCTTGTATTTGACTACAAAGCCTTGCAACTCACGGTTGGTATTCTTGAGAAGATCATCCACTTGGGGAATCTGCAGTTTCTTTTGTTCTGACAAGATACGATTGACCGTATTGTTCACACCTTCTACAGCAGATTGTCCAAAATCTAAAAGAGCATTTTGATTTGTGACAAACTGGTCTACCAATTGGGGCACGTGCGCCTTGATTCCTTCTTGCTGCTCAGGGCTCAACTTTTCAAGGAAGGTCAAGGTCTTGTCTGAGCCAGTATTGGTCTCGATGATTTGGGTTGTTTTATCCACATTAGCTACCGTATTATTGGCAATCTGGTCAATATCAAAATTAAATTCTGTCATGGTTACTCCTTTGTTTCTAACCTATTCTTTACGATCTTTTTCTAGGATACGCAAACTGATATCAAAATCACGCATATCTGTTTCATTGAATTCTCTCAAGACTTGGTCCAGTTCAAGGTCAAATTGTTCGATGGCTGCTTTAGCTTGTTGCAAGCGTTCTTCTGCTCGATTATAGTTCTTCGGATTGGCCTTAATCTTTAAATAGCCTTCTAAAATCGTTTGGAATTTCTCCATCTTCAAACTATGAATGGCCGTCAATTCTTCCTTATCACCATCAGCAGAGGTGGCAATCTTGTCTAAAATAGCCTGATGATCAATGGCAATATTGGCCAAGGTCTGGGACAATTCTGGAGCTAATTCCTCTGGCTCCGCATTTTCAAGATCTACCTGACTTTCTCTATCCAAACGTTCTAGCTGAACATCGATAGTTGCCCTCACTGTACGAACCTTTTTGTCAATACGGTTGTAGACATCAGCATCGATATAGGACTTGAGACGTTCCGCCTCCTGATGGATTTCCCGCAGTTCGATTAATACTTGATTAGCCAAACTCTTATAGGACTCTGAGCCTTTTTCTACTAAAGTTCCCTCTAATTGCTGAATATCCTTGTCCGCCTGACGAATACGAGCTTTTAAAAGCTCAATCCGATCATCGAGCGAACGATCCTGCAAAAGAGGATAGCGCCAACGTTTATAGAGGCGATAACCACCATAGCCTAGCAGGACACAAGCCGCAAGCGGAAGAGCATATTGAACCAAAAGGCCCAGTAAGAACAAGAAGCCCCAAAAATAGAGACAGCCTTTCCAAAAACCATTACCCGATTTCATAAACATTCCTTATTTTCAATTTATAAGTCTATTTTAGCACAAAAGACAAAAATGAGGGCGGAAATCCCTAGAAAAGAGTTGATTTCTTTGCTGTAGAATGGAGGCTAGAAGCGCGTGGGCTAATTTCAGTAAAGTGGACTCAAACCACAAACACACTCTGAGGAATATCAAAACAAAAGCTTGAAAAATCGGAGGGGGTGTGTTAGAATGGGTTTATAGTGATGATAATTGTCTAACAAGGCAACAAAAAGCCCCACCGTGCCACCGATGGGGGTTTTTGCTACCCTCTAAAAGGGGGCTACGTCTCTTTATCCATAGCTTGAAAAGCTCAGATAGTACGTTAACAAGTAACGGAGCTAGAAAAAGGGAAAGTAACTCTAACATGCATAACACCTCCCTTCATTAAACTGAGGAGGCTAAAATATTATATCATCAATATCGCGTCATTCTTGGAATAGATAGACTTAGATACAAAAATAACCTTACTAGCAAATCTCTATACAAATCCAGAAATCAACGTTTTAAGACAAAGCAAAAAGCCCACTGTTGTAGGCTTTCTGTAAGATATATCTTAAAATTAAAGCATTTTGTTGTAGAATTCAACGACAAGTGCTTCGTTGATTTCTGGGTTGATTTCGTCGCGTTCTGGCAAGCGAGTCAATGAACCTTCCAATTTTTCAGCGTCAAATGATACGAATGCTGGACGTCCAAGAGTAGCTTCTACTGCTTCAAGGATTGCTGGAACTTTCAATGATTTTTCACGAACTGAGATCACTTGACCTGGAGTTACGCGGTATGATGGGATATCAACGCGTTTTCCGTCAACAAGGATGTGACCGTGGTTTACGAATTGACGAGCTTGGCGACGAGTAGTCGCAAGACCAAGACGGTAAACAACGTTATCCAAACGACGTTCCAAAAGAAGCATGAAGTTGAAACCTAGGATTCCGCCTTTGATTTTTGTAGCTTGTACGAACAAGTTACGGAATTGTTTTTCACCTACACCGTAAGTGAAACGAAGTTTTTGTTTTTCAGCCAATTGCAAACCGTATTCTGACAATTTAGAACGGTTGTTTGGTCCGTGTTGTCCTGGTACGTAGTTACGACGTGCCAATTCTTTACCTGTACCTGTAAGTGAAAGGCCAAGGCGACGAGCTTGTTTCCAAGATGGTCCTGTATAACGTGACATGTGAATGTCCTCCTGATATAAATAATATTTCGGTGGAAATAGTCACTTAGAAAGCCCTGATTCGTGCAGATGCCCTTCGCCTAAACAGCCAAGGTTACTTATCATAAGACACCTGTTGACGAGCTTCATGCTTTCCTGCTGATATTTCGCACAAAATCCATTTTACCATGAATAGCTGGATTTGTAAAGGGGTTTTAAGCTTTATTTTCATTGCCAGAGAGGTTGAGAAGGAGGGTAAAGGTGCTTCCGATGCCGCGCTGGCTGGTAACTGTGATTTCTCCACCCAATTGATGGGCCAATTCACGCGCAATAGCAAGTCCTAAGCCATGACCACCTGTTTTCATATTGCGCGAAGTTTCGACACGATAAAGGCGTTTGAAAATATTCTCCAAGTCCTCTGGGGCAATGCCCTGTCCCTCATCCGTTACACTGATTGAAAGCTGGTTTTTCTCCAGCTTAGCCACCACTTCCAGCTTGGTTCCTGGAGCCGAGTATTTAAAAGCATTATTGACCAGATTCACCAAGATACGAGAAAGCTTGGCATAATCTCCTTCAATCCGGGCAGACTCTGGGATCACCTGCAAGTGGACATCTCGCTCCTCCTGCTCAATCAAGAACTGAAATTCACTCATGCACTCAATCAAAAGCTGATCCAGAAAAATGCTGTCTTTGCTGGTAGTTTCTACCTGATTTCTAGCTGTATTTAGGGTCAAAAAATTCAACTCTTCAACCAGTTTATTGAGCCTTTCCGTCTGACGCCCAATGGTTGCTAGATAATGCTCCTGTTCTCCTTCCTTGATAACCCCATCCAAAATCCCTTCTACCGTCGCTTGAATCGAAGTGATGGGGGTCTTGATATCATGCGATAGCTGGGCAATCATTAAGCCCTTTTCTCGTTCGCTTTCTTCCAAGGAATTAAAGGTCGCCTGCAAATCATGGGACATTTCATTAAAAGCTTGGCCTAATTGTTGAAATTCTACAGGTCCTTGAACCTCCAGATTTGCAGGGAAGTCCTTGTCCGCTACTCGCTTGGCATGTTCCTTAAGTTTGGCCAATGAGGTAAAGACAGGCGATAGGAGAAAGAGACTAATCCCAGCACCGACAAAACTTGCGATTAAAGTCATGCCAATCAGGAAATAAATTTCTCCTTCTTCAATTAACATTCGCTGGATGGCCCAAAAAACCACGATAATCGTTAGGAGTGTTGAAATGATATACCCCACTAAAATATAACTTTTTAATTTCATTGACTACCTTGTGCTTTCTCAATTTTGTAGCCCAAGCCCCAGACAGTTTTGATAGTAGGCGTTTCTGCACTGGCATGTTTAGCCAACTCCTGTCGAAGAGCATGAATATGAACATTCAAGGTATTGGTATCATCCACATAGTCTTCTTGCCAGACCTTTTCATAGAGATCTGTTTTAGAGAAAACCCGCTCTGGATTGCTAGCTAAAAGCCATAGGAGTTCGAAGGATTTGACTGTCAAATCAAGCGCCACATCTCCGACTTGGACCTCATGACTACCGTGATTCATCCGTAAATCCCCGAGACTGACGACCTCTGTCTCACCTCCACGATGAAGGCGACGCAAGATATTGTGGACACGCAAAACCAGTTCACGAGGGCTAAAGGGCTTGGCAATAAAGTCATCTGCCCCTAAGCTCAGGCCATAAATCTTGTCCTGCTCACTGGTCTTAGCCGTGATAAAGAGAAAAGGCTGATCTGGAGATTGATACTGGACCTCACTAATCAAGTCATAACCATCCATCCGAGGCATCATGATATCTGTAATAATCAAATCAATCGCTTTTCGCTTGAAGATTTCCAAGGCCTCTACTCCATCATGGGCCACCAAAACCTGATATCCTGCCTGAACCAGATAACGTTGATGAATATCTGTGATTTCTACCTCGTCGTCAACGAGTAAAATTGTCTTTCCCATCTGTCTCTCCTTTGAAAAAAACAGTGCTATACCACAATAGTATAACACTATTTTAATCTCTCTACGAACATTCTAATCGATATCTGGATTTTTCAAATCCTAGATAGAAAGTCTGTAACTAGACTAGTCATTTTCCTCTTTTTTAGCTTTCAAACCGAGGCCGCCTAGAAGTCCGGCCAAAGCTAATCCAAAGAATCCAATAGTAGCCATTGATGTTTGGGCTTCACCAGTATATGGAAGCATGTCTTTTTGGTCTTTCATTTGATCAGTCATCATCGGACTTGATACCTTGTTATTAGATACCATCTTGCCTTCATCAGACATTTTGCTTGAGGCTGCTGGAGCTTGATCTTGTTTCATGCTTGGTGTTGCCATAGGCTGGCTAGCATTCATGGTTTTGTCCTGCTCTTTGTTAGGCATCATCTTATCCTGACTAGTAGCTGGCATTTTAGATTTCACCTCATCTTGATTGGCACTAGGCATTTGAGCGTTCATCTTAGACGCATCTTGATGACTATTCATCATTGGAGCCGGCATAGCTGAACCATTAGAAGATGGGACGAAACCTGACTGCATCGGAATCAGAGACTGATGTCCATTCAAGTTCACTGTCAAATCCTTAGTCGCTACGAGGTTGCTCAAATCGGCCTTGCCGTCTTTGGCACCGTACACTTTGATAGTTGCTTTATAACTTTGAGTGCCGTTTTGTTTCAAGAGGTCTAGAAGCTCTTTATCTGATTTACCTTGGGTGCCGGCCAAGTCCACTTCGTAGAAGTAGAGACCTTTGCCCAATTTCTCTACTGGCGGAAGGGCTGGATTTTTTGCTGAACCATTGTCTGACCATGGAG